>JAFXRX010000244.1 GCA_017526045.1 Opitutales bacterium | reverse complement strand
TGGTTCAAAAAAGCGGCCGAGCAAGGGCATTTAAAAGCTCAGAACAACCTCGCGGTTTGCTATGAAAACGGCGTTGGCGTTGAAAAAAACGAAAAAGAGGCGATTAAGTGGTATCTGAAAGCGGCGGAACGCGGCGACGCGTTCGCCCAATGCAATCTCGGCGACTGCTATCGCAATGGCAGCGGGGTTGATGCGGACGAGCAGGCGGCATTTTATTGGTACAATAAGGCGGCGGAGCAGGGGCATGCAAGGGCGCAAAACCTTGTCGGCTCTTTGTACGAGGCGGGCGCAGGCGTGGAAAAGGATTTGCAGAAGGCTTTCAACTGGTACAAAAAGGCTGCGGAGCAGGGCGACGCGGCGGGGCAGCGCAATCTCGCTTATTGCTACGAAAACGGCATAAGCGTTATAAAGGATTTGAACGTGGCTTTTAATTGGTACATGAAAGCGGCGCAGCAGGGCGATGCTTCAGCGCAGCATAGCGTCGGCGTTTGCTACGAAAAAGGGCTTGGCATTGGCAAAGACGAAAAAGAGGCGGAGAAGTGGTATAATAAGGCTCGCATGGGGACGGGAGCGAAATAAAAGAGCTTTAAACTTCGCCTAACTCCGCGATCAAAAAGTGCGGCTCGGTCGAGTATGTCTTTGATACACTCCGCTCGCTTTCTCTTTTTTTTGTGCTCGCATCTCGCCCAATTTGAGAGCTTTCTGTGCGCCCGCTACAAATAATTTAACGAAAAATAAGTCCGAAAAAATTTTTTTAATATTCTTTTTTTAGGACTATTTTTTTCCGTTAAGTGGCTTGTAGCGGGCGCATGGCAAAAGCGTTAGAGCAAAGCAGAACGAGGACAGCAAAAAATATAGGGCTCCCAAAAATGTTTTTGAAAAAAACTTTTTGGGAAATTAGTCCTGCGAGCGGAGTGTACAAAAGCGTACTTGACCGAGCAGGCTTTTTTGATCCCGGAGCTATTTGCGGCTTATTGTTTGTTTATGCTGTCCGCGTCCCCATTTACGCCACGCGTTCCACAAAGAGCTGCGGGGGATTCGGGCGGCGCGGCGCAAGCCTGTAGGCGTTGCGCAAATAGTCAAACGCCGAATCCAGCGACGACTCGTCGTTGTAATGTATGAGAAGCAGCGGCTCGCCCTGTTTTACCTGCGTGCCAATCTTCTTGATTTCGGTGATGCCCACATACGGGTCGTGCTTGCCGTTTTTGCCGTTTGAAAGCAGCTGCACGCCGCGGGCAATCATGCCCGCGTTGATGTTGTGCACGTAGCCGCGCTTGGGCGCGGGCAGCTTGCGCGTGTGCTTTGGCATCGGGTATTTCGAGGGGTCTGTAAGCCACGGGGCGTCTCCGCCTTGAGCCTTGACCATTTCGAGGAATTTTTTGTACGCCGAGCCGTCTTCTATAACGCGCTCAACAGCCTGCTTCGAGGCGAGGGTAGAGCCCGCGACGCCCGCCTGGCGGACGATTTCCATGCCCAGGCGCATCACGAGGTCTTTCATATCCTCGGTGCCTTCGCCCTTCAAGAATTTTACGGTTTCCAAAATTTCCAAGCCTTCGCCGACGCAGTCGCCGAGCGGCTGGTTTATGTCGGTTACGAGGGCTACGCACTTGCGCTTCATTTGGCGCGCGACGCGTGTAATGGTGCGGGCGAGCTGCTTGGCCTGTTCGAGGTCGCGCAGGAAGGAGCCGTTGCCCCATTTTACGTCGACAACCAAGCCTTCCGCGCCCTCGGCGAATTTCTTGCTCAAAACAGACGTTGTTATGAGCGGCAGGGACGGGATTGTGGCGGTGTTCTGGCGCATCTTAAAGAGGATGTTGTCAGCCGGCGATATTTTCTGGTCGGGGCGGCAGATTGCGCAGCCGACCTTTTCGAGCTGCTTTGAGAACGCGTCGATTGTAAGGCTGCTCTTAAAGCCCGGGATTGACGAGAGCTTGTCGTGCACCGAAATAACAAAATCTTCGTCCTGGCTGATCATCGAGGGCATGACAACCCCGCAGGCCGCCGCGATTGCGTTTAGGATAATCGTGGTCTTGTCGCCGACGCCGCCTGTCGAGTATTTTGCGACTTTCGGGCGGGTTATGCCCGAGAGGTCGAGGACTTCGCCCGAG
>JAFXRX010000243.1 GCA_017526045.1 Opitutales bacterium | reverse complement strand
GACAAATCAAGCCGCGACAAGGACAAAATGAAAATTTGCGCAATCAAATTTTACGAGTCGCTGCCCCTTGAAATTTTTACGGAAAAATCGCTCGAAGACGGCATAGAAACTCCCGCTCTCGACGAAATTTAAAATTTTTTTGGAAAAATATTTTATTATGGCGAAAGATTTGAGATACGAAAAATTGGCGCGCCTTTTGTGCGAATATTCAGTCCGCATTCGCGGCGGCGAAAACGCGATGCTCGACATGTTCGACGTCCCCGGGGAAATGGTCGAAGCCCTCGTTGAAAACGTCGCGCGCCTTGGCGGCAATCCGCACGTTTGCCTGCATTCGGCAAGAATTTCGCGCAAGCTGAATTTGCTGCACACAAGCGCAAGCCTCAAGGCCGCCGCTGAGCTCGAGCTTGAAAAAATCCAAAAAATGCAGGCGTACATCGCAATACGCGGCTCGAACAACATTTTCGAAAACGGCGACGTGCCGCAGGAGCAGCTCTCGAAAATCAGCTCCGCCATGCGCGAGGCTCTGAATTGGAGGGTCGACAAGACAAAATGGTGCGTGCTGCGCTGGCCGACGCCCTCCATGGCGCAGCTTGCCGGCATGAGCACGGAGGCGTTTGAGGATTTCTATTTCGACGTCTGCACCTTCGACTATTCGAAATTCCTTCCCGGCATGAAAGCTTTGAAGGAGCTCATGATGAAGACCGACAAAGTGCGCATTTGCGGCAACGGCAGCGACCTTGTTTTTTCGATTAAGGGCATCCCCGCAATCCCATGCGCGGGCGAAATGAACATCCCCGACGGCGAAGTTTTTACGGCTCCCGTAAAAGACAGCGCAAACGGCGTCCTGCATTACACCGCCCCGACTGTCTACAACGGCGTTTCATTCGACGGCATAACGCTCGAATTTAAAGACGGCAAAGTGGTAAACGCCTCGGCGTCCATGAACGAAAAAAAGCTGCGCGAAATTCTTGCAAGCGACGATGGCGCAAGCTACGTCGGCGAATTTGCCCTCGGCGTAAACCCGCTCATAACGCGCCCAATGCGCGACATCCTCTTCGACGAAAAAATCGCGGGCTCTTTCCACTTCACCCCCGGGCAGGCTTACGACGAGGCGGACAACGGCAACCGCTCGAAAATCCACTGGGATATGGTTTGCATTCAGACCCCCGAATACGGCGGCGGCGAAATTTATTTCGACGATGTCCTGGTGCGCAAGGACGGCGAGTTTGTCGCGGAAGATCTGAAGCAGCTCAACCCGCAAAATCTGCTCGCAAAATAAATCAAAAAATTGTTGCGCAAAACCTTTAAAACATTAGCATTTTTTTAAATTTTTTCATTATGGAAGACTCTAACGCAAACGCACCCGAAATCAACCACGCCAACACCCACGACCTCTACGCCGTCAGGAAGGCAAAGCTCGACGCCCTCCGCGCCGCGGGCAACGACCCGTTCTCGCAAAACTGGAAGCCCGACTGCACAAGCGAAGAAGCCAAAAAACGATTTGAAAGCGAAGGCGAGGGCGGGGAAGTCAGCGTCGCGGGCAGAATTCTCGTATTCCGCGTAATGGGCAAGGCTAGCTTTGTGAAAATCCAGGACCGCGACGGAATAATCCAGCTTTATTTTTCGCGCGACGACCTCCCCGAGGGCGTCTACAATTCGCACTTCAAAAAGATGCTCGACGTCGGCGACATTATCGGCGTCAAAGGCAGGCTCTTTTTGACAAAGGCGGGCGAAATCACAATCAGGGTGAAAGACTATGCTCTCGTAAGCAAAGGCTTGCGCGCGCTGCCCGAAAAGTGGCACGGCCTTACCGACAGCGAGCAGATTTACCGCCAGAGGTACCTCGACCTCATCGTAAACCCCGACTCGCGCAAACGCTTTAAAATGCGCAGCCAAATCATCGCCGAAATCAGGAAATTTTTGACTTCGCGCGACTTTATGGAAGTCGAAACCCCGACACTGCAGGGCGTCGCCGGCGGGGCGGCGGCAAAGCCTTTCATCACGCACTTCAACGCCCTTG
>JAFXRX010000242.1 GCA_017526045.1 Opitutales bacterium | reverse complement strand
TATGGAAATGTCGACGTCGTTGAGCGCGTGGATGTCCTCGCCGCCAAGGCGGTACACCTTGCGCAGCTTTTTTGTCTGCATGATTATGCGGCGGTCTTCGGGCATTTTACTTTTCCGCTTTTGCTTCTTCTTTCTGCTCTTTGGGGAAGTCCGCTATCGGGTCGGTTGCGACAAAATTTTTCTTGGGGTATGACAGGGCGATTACGTCCCCCTCCTTCAAGCCCCTCTTAATTTCGACATAGCGGATGTCGCGTATGCCGGTTTCGACGCGCTGCCTGCGCCACGAGTTGTCGGGGTTGCGCGCGAACACGTACGACCATTCCGCGTCCGCCGACACCGCCGAAAGCGAGACTGCGTAAACGCCGTTTGCCTTGCTTACGGGGAATTCCACGTTCGCGCTGATGCCCGGGCGGACTTTGCCGCCCTCCGACTTGAAGCCGACTTTCACGGGGAAGACGCGCGTGTTGTTTTCGTTCTTTGCGTAGGGCGACTTCGAGAGAATTTCGCCGGTGTACGAAATGTCCTTCATCGACTCGAACGTGATTATGGGCGACTTGCCGTTGCCGATTTTTTCGATTTCAATTTCGTTGATTTTTACTTCGGCGTAGAGGTTTTCAAGCGAGCTTACCTTCATCAAAAGCGTGCCCGAATTTACCGAGCCCGCCCCGACTATGACCTGCCCGACTGTCAGGTCCATGTCCGTTACGGTGCCGCTTTGCGGGGCGATTATGGAGGTCTTTGAAAGGTTGTCCTTCGCCTTTTCCCATTCGGACTTTTTAACTTCGAGCTGTATGCGCGCCTTGTTGAGCTTTGTCTTGGCGTCGTCGTAGTCCTTGGCGATGGCAAAGCCCTTTTTCATCAATTCCTCCTGCCTTAAGAAGTCGCGCTCCTCCTGCTCGAGGGTCAGCTTTTGGAGGTTGTATTCGTTGTTTGCCATCGACTCTTCCGACTGCAGCGAGGTTTTGTCGAGCTCCACAAGCATGTCGCCCGCCTTCACGACGTCGCCGTCCTGCACGAAAATCCTCGCGATTTTGCCGTTGATTTCCGAGCGGATTTCGGTGCTGACAATCGGCTCGACAAAGCCGGTTGCCGTTACTTTTTCGTAGATGTCGACCTTGCTTACGGGCGCGGTCGGCGTCGGGTCGAGGGCTTCCTTTGCGCGGATGTCCATGACGTATTTTGCGATGTAGAATGTCATCGAGCCGATGGCGCCCAGTCCAATAATTATAAGAAATATTTTTTTCATTGGCTTAAAGATTTTCCGATTGTTCGTTTTCCGTTTTTTCCGGCGGCAGTTCGTATTCGCCCAGGTTTCCCCATGTGAACGAATGGCGCGCAAGTATTGTGCCGTCGAGCCTCGAAAGCTTCGCGCGCGCGATGATTACAGAGTATACCGCGTCGAGATAGCGGCTTTTTGACTCGTCCAAGTCGCGCTGCGCCTGCAATACGTCGCGGAACGTTACGAGCCCGACGTCGTAAAGGGCCTTTTGCTGGTCGAACGATTCTATGTTCAAGGCGAGGGTTCTCGCCGCGCTGCGGCGCGTTTCTATCCCCGCCTCCAAGTCGCGGTATGCGGAGCGGAGGCTCTGCATCAAATCCTGGCGCACGTTTGCCAGGTTTACCTGCGACTGCCTGAGGGAGAGCATTGCTTTTGTCTCCCTTGCGCGCTCTTCGCGGAAGCCCCAGGGCATTGAAAAGTCAAGCCCCGCGTTCCACGAGTAGCCCTTGCGCTGCACTGCGCGCTTGTAGCTTTCCAGATAGTCGTCTTCCTTGCTCAAAACCGACGCGCCCGCGCGGAGATTGAGGGTGGGGTTGACGTTGTCTTTTGCCACAATGTGCTCGAGCTTGCTGCGCTCTATCGCCTCCATTGCAATTTGCATGTCCAAGTCGAAGCCGAGCGCGCCCGCCACGACGCTCCCGAAATCCGGCATTTCAATGCTGTCCTGCGGCAGCACCGCGACGGCGAACATCGGGTTGTTGTCGAATTCGAGCTTGCCGAACGAGCCGAGGAGCTCGTCGTTGTTCTGCTGTATCAGCTGCTCTGCGGAAATCATTTTTTCCTCGGCCTCGGCTATGTTGGCCTCCGCCTGCAGGACGTCCTGGCGGCGGATGAGCCCCACGCCGAACTTCGCCTTGTTTTCTTCGAGCAGCTTTTTTGCAAGCTCGAGGTTGCTCCGGCGCAAGTCCCTGAATGCGTACGCCGCCGACAAATTCCAGTAGGCGACTTCCGAATTCAAAATGGTGTCCAAAATCTTTTTGCGCAGGGACAGCTCGCTTTCCTTGCGCTGCGAGCGCGCGATTGCAATCGGGGCGAGGTTCACCGTAAAGCCCGCGCCCTTCAAGACGGGCTGCGAGACGTCCAGCCCGATGTTTGCCGTGTAGTAGGGGTTCAAAGTGGCGTCCTGGGAATTTGTCTCGTTGCGCGCGGCCCCCGTCCAAACCTTGACGCTGCCGCCGGTTTCGACTTTCTTTTGGACGTTGAGGTTGTAGTTTAAATGGTTGTTGCGCGGGGCCGCCGCGCCTTCGACATGCGACGACGAGCGAGAGTCCTTGGTGTCGGTGTAGGTCAGAGAAAAATTTATTTGGGGGTCGAAGACGGCTTTTTCAATTTCTATGTTTTGGCGGCTTTTTTCGGGCTCGAAGCGCGTGTAAATTAGGTTGAGGTTGCCG
>JAFXRX010000241.1 GCA_017526045.1 Opitutales bacterium | reverse complement strand
CTCCGCCCGTAAAAATTTTTTTGGCGGAATTTGAGGCGCAAAATTTTTAAATATTAAATTATATGGAAATAAAACCCGGCAAATTTTTGGAAGAACTAATGGCAACCAAAGCCCCGACGGGCTGTGAATACCAGGCAACCGCGGCAATCGACGCGTTCGCAAAACCCTTCGCCGACGAGTATTCGCGCGACGTCCTGGGCAACCGCTTCGCAAGCGTCGGCTCCGCGCAAAAGACGATTATGTTCGCGGGGCACATCGACGAAATCGGGCTTATAATTTCGCACATCGACGACAAGGGCTTTCTGTTTTTCCAGCAGCTCGGCGGCCACGACAACATCATGCTTTCGGGAAGGCGCGTCGCAATCCTCGCAAAAAAAGGCGTCGTGCGCGGCGTTACGGGCAAGAAGGCTGTGCACCTGATGGACGCCAAAGAGCGCAAGGAAGTCCCCGAAACGCACCAGATTTGGATAGACATCGGCGCGTCCTCAAAAGAAGAGGCGCAGGCTCTTGTTGAAATCGGCGACAGCGCGGTGTTTGAATGCGGCTTGGAGCGTCTTTCAAAAAACCGCTACGCAGCCCGCGCGTTTGACGACAAGGCGGGAGCCTACTGCGCATTTGAAGCCCTGCGCCGCATAAAGGAAAAAGGCGGCAACCCGGACTTCAAAATCACCGCGGTTGCCACATCGCAGGAGGAAATCGGCACTCGCGGGGCGTGGACAGCCTCGTACAGTGTAAACCCGCAAATCGGCATTGCAATCGACGTCGAGCACGCAACCGACTTCCCGGGCTGCGACGCCCGCAAAAACGGGCTCATAAAGCTCGGCGCGGGCGTCGTGATTTCGAGGGGCCCGAACATCAACCCTGTTGTATTCGACCGGCTTGTCGAGTGCGCTAAGGCAAACAACATTCCATACCAAGTCAACGCCGAGCCGCGCCCGACGGGAACCGACGCGCGCATCCTGCAAATGACAAGGCGCGGGGTTGCGACGGGGCTTTTGGGCATACCGCTTCGCTACATGCACACGCCCGCCGAAACCGCGGACTTGCAGGACATCGAAAGCTGCGCCGCCCTTCTTGCGGCGTTCGCGCTCTCCGTAAAAAACGACGACGATTTCACTTTCTAAAAATATGAAAAACCAGCCGCTTAACGGAAAGACGATTTTGCTCACGCGCCCGAACAACGAGCCGCTCTCGTCAAGCCTGAAGGAGCTCGGCGCACGAGTTCTGGAGCTGCCGCTCATCAGCGTAAAATACGCCGCCGACAAGGAGACGGCAGACGACGTTTTAAGCTCGCTTGCCTGCTACGAATGGCTGATTTTTACGAGCGCAAACGGCGTGCGCGGATTTTTCAAGGCTTTTTTTGAAAAGTACCAAGACCTGCGCTGCATAGGCCCCTGCCGCATAGCCTGCATCGGCTTGGCGACCGCCGAAGAGCTGAAAAAATTCTACATCCAAACCGACGTCATCCCCGAAACCGCAACGGCGGAGGCTCTCGCCGAAGCCGTGTTGAACTACGAGACGATAGAAAATTTGAACGTCCTCTGCGTTACGGGAAATTTGAACGACAGCACCCTGCCTAAAATTTTGGAGGAAAAAGGCCGCGCGATTGTCGACACTTTCCCCGTTTACGAAACCTCGATTGCCGAAGTCGACGAAGCACATGAAGCTTTAAAAATTTTTGCAAGCGAGGGCGCGGACGCGATTTATTTTGCAAGCGGCTCGGCAGTCGAGGGCTTTGTAAAAAACGCCAAAAAGCTCGCTCTTAAAAAGGGCGCAAAAAGCCCGAAGGCGTACTCAATCGGCGCGAAGTGCTCGGAAAAAATGAAGCAGGCGGGCATTCCCGTCGCAAAAGAGGCAAAGCACCCGAGCCTGGTTTTGGAAATGCTTCTCGAAGAGCTCGGCTAAAAATTCCCAAACAAAAAATTTTACAGCAGGAAAAACAAAAAATCCGCGGCAATTCTCCGCGGATTTTTTTGGGGGAGAAAGAAAAATTTTACTTTTCGAATTGAATGCGCATTTTGCCTCTCGGGTGTTTTGCAGCGTGCTCGGCAACGAGAGCGGAGTCGGCGACTTTCGTGTAAATCTGCGTGGTCGAGAGGTCGGAGTGCCCGAGCATTTCCTTTATCGCCATCAAATTTGCGCCCGCGCCCAAAAGGTGCGTGGCAAACGAATGCCTTAGCATGTGCGGCTTCACCTCGCGCTCGATGCCCGCCCTGCGCGCGTACTTTTTTATGTTGTACCAAAACGTCTTGCGCGAGAGCTTGCCGCCGCGGTTTGTGATAAACAGATATACCGGGCGCAGCTTTATAAAAATGTCGCGGGAAAAATCGACGTAGGAATTTATCGCGCCGACCGCCCTCTCGCCAATCGGCACAAGCCTGACTTTGTCGCCCTTGCCGCATACGCGGATTATGCGCGTCTGGAAGTCGAAGTCGGAAATTTTCACATTGCACAATTCGCTGACGCGCAGCCCGCTGCAATACATAAGCTCGAGCATCGCCCTGTCGCGCGTCTCCTGCAAAGTTTGGCGCGAAGGCTCGGCGATTAGCTTTAAAACCTCTTCGCGGCTCAAAACGCTCGGGATTGCCCTGCGCACGCGCGGCCGCGCGATAAGCTCGGAAAAATCCGCCTTCCAGATTTTTTCCTCAATCAAAAATCCGCCGAACGATTTTATCGCGCTTAGCTTGCGCGTCTGCGTCGTGGTCTTTGCGCCCGGCGAAATGCGCGAGACCCATTCGGAAATTTCGTTTTGGCTTGCGTCGGCGAAATCTTCTATTTTTTTCGACTGCAAAAAAAGCGCGAACTGGGTTATGTCGCCCAAATACGAAGCCACGGTGTTGCGGCTTTTGCCAAGCTGCATTTCAAGGTGCAGTTTGTATTCAAGAAGGGCGTTTTTGAAGTTTTGGCAAAGCTGCATTTTTATTTTTTGCGGAGATCCAGAAGCTTTTTCACGGCCGCCGTAACGGGCAGCTTCGACGCCTCAACGTCCGCCTCGATTTGCGGCAAAGCCGATGCGATTTCGGGCAGCGAATAAAATTCGCGCAAAATTTCGTCGTCCAAAACGGAATGCAGCCACTGGCGTTTTTGGTACGCCCTGCGGATTTCAAAAAAGCCCGACTTTGCCATCTTTTCGCGGAACTCCTCGAGCCGCCGCCAAATTTCCATTACGTTAAAGCCAGTGTGCGCCGAGCAGACTTCGCAAAACGGCGTCCAGCCCGGCGTGGGGCTGTTCAAGAAGTGCAAGACGCCCGCAAGCTCCGCTTTTTTGAGCGTGGAT
>JAFXRX010000240.1 GCA_017526045.1 Opitutales bacterium | reverse complement strand
GCGCGAACGCTCAGTGGAACAGAGCCGTAACCAAGGACTTGGTCGTCCCCGAAGGCAAGGCTTACGAAATTTCCGACGAAACTTTGCAAAAGTACGGCTTTGAAAACAAGCAGAAGTTCCGCAACTGGCGCTGGTACAAAGGCTTGGGCGGCGGCCCAATCTCCGACTTGGGCGCGCACCAGATCGACATCTTCGCATACATGTTCGGCGGACGCCCCAAGAGCGTAATGGCAGGCGGCGGCAACGACTTCTACAAGAAGGACTGGTACGACGACGTAATGTGCATCTACGAGTTTGAAAAGACTTACCAGGGCTTCCCCGCCCGCGCGTTCTACCAGGTTTTGACAACCTCGAGCGTCGGCGGCTACTTCGAGCAGTTCTTCGGCACAGACGGCTCCATCAAGATGTCCGAAAATCCCGCTCTTACAAAAGTGTTCAAGGAGCGCGGCCGCCCCGAGCTCGACGCCAAGTGGGACAAGCTCGTCGCCGAAGGCAAGCTCATCAAGAAGGCTGCGGTCGAAACCGCGACAGCCGACGTCCGCGAATCCCGCCCGCCGGAAGAATTCGGCTTTGAGGTCGATTTCAAGGGCAAGGCAATCCACCAGTGGCACTTGGAAAACTTCCTCAACACAATTCGGGGCAAGGACAAGCTCAACTGCGACGCCGAGCACGCTTTCGAGGCGGAAGCCGCCGTTTACAAGGTAAACGAAGCTGTCGCAGCCAAGAAAATGCTCGAATTTACCGACGAAGATTTTAAGGCTTAAACTGCCTTAAAGTCTTTCAAAAAAAATCGAAAAATTAAAAAGAAGGATTTTGTTATTATGAAAAAAGCATCAGTTCTCTTAGGTGTATTGGCAGTTGCGGTTGCGCAAAGCTTCGCCGCCGACATGAAGCCCTTGAAACTCGACTTTCCTCCCTCTCAGCTGGAAGGCACGCCCGTTCCCGTAAAGCTCGCGGGGCTGACTCCTGTCGAGGAGTCCAATCCCGTCCCGATGGTTCCGGCGGACGTAAAGAATATTGCCCTCAAAAAGGCGGTTACGGCTTCCGACGACTTCCCTCTGGAAGGCGAGCTTGAATACATCACCGACGGCAACAAGGCGGCAAACCAGGGCTGCTATGTCGACATCACCGGCGGCTTGCAGTGGGTTCAGATCGACCTCGGCAAGGAATCCGAAATCTTCGCGGTTGCGGTATGGCACTTCCACTCCCAGAAGAGGGCTTACAACGACGTTGTAATCCAGGTTTCCAACGACAAGGAATTCAAGAATGGCGTCACCACAATCTACAACAACGACCACGACAATTCCGCAAAGCTCGGCAAGGGCACGGACAAGCCTTGGATTGAAACAAACGAAGGCAAGCTCATCCCGCTGAAGGCTCCCGTAAAGGCGCAGTATGTACGCCTCTACTCCGACGGCAACAGCACAAACGAAGTCAATTCCTACATCGAAGTCGAAGTTTTCGGCAGATAATTTCAGGATTTGAAAAAAGCATTTTAAGCGGCGCAAAAACGCGCCGCTTTTTTTGCGCCTTGATTTTTCGGCGGGCGGTTGCCCGCTTTTTTTGTCGGGCAATGGCGGGGAAAGGGCAATTTTCCTCTCTTTTTTTTATTGAAAATTGCGCGGGAATTTGCGAAAATTTTTAAGTTATGAAATTTAAGTTTCTAATTTGTATGACGGCATTCGCGGGAGGAATTGCCGCCCATGCGGACGTAAAGTGCGCCGATATTTTTTCGGACAACATGGTCTTGCAGATGGGCATGCCTATCCGCGTTTGGGGGACGGCCGACGCCGGAGAGCGCGTCAGCGTTAAGTTTATGGATTTGAAGGGCAGCTCTAAAGCCGATGAAAACGGATATTGGAGAGTCGATTTGCCCGCCAAAAAAAAATATGTAAAGGAGGCTCAGGAGCTCGTTGTCGAGGGCAAAAACAAGATTGTCTTTGGCAACGTTTTAGTCGGCGAAGTCTGGCTTTGCTCGGGGCAGAGCAACATGGACGTAAACATTACTTCCATGTGCGACGCAAAGGAGTTTCTGGATAAAAATTCGGACTTGCCGCTCGTGCGCTACTATTTCATCCCGAAGGCGACGGCGGAAAAGCCGCGCGGCCCGCACGACCTGGCGGACGCGCAAAAATGGCTGCCCGTCGCGCCCGAATACCGCAGGCAGTTCAGCAAGGCGTCCGCGGTGGGCTCGAAGTTTGCGGTCGAGCTTTTCGAAGAGCTTAACGTGCCGATTGGCTACATCAGCGCGGCAGTCGGCGGCTCGAGGCTCGAGTCTTGGATGACGCGCGAGGCTGCCGAGGCCGCGGGCGAGACCAAGTACGTCGAGCACATGGAGGAAAATTTCAACAAGTGGCAGGCTCGCGACATTGCCCTTTGGGAGGCTTTGCCCGACGAGGAGCGCGCCAAAAAGCAGAAGCCCGACAACCGCTGCGGCGTAATAACCTGGTGCTACAACGCAATGACTGCGCCGCTCGAGCCGCTTTCAATGCGCGGGGTAATCTGGTATCAGGGCGAAATGAACAACGGCACGCACGACAATTACATAAACCTTTTCCCCGAGTACGCAAAGCTGATGCGCAATGTTTTTGAAAACAAAAATTTGTACATTTACACAGTCCAGCTGCCCGACTCGCTGGACAAGGGCTGGGCGCCGCTGCGCAACGTACAGCGCAAGCTCGGCGACATGGTCGAAAAAAGCGGGGTCGCAATCATAATCGACGGCGGCGAAACCGAGCTGCACCCGCGCGACAAAACCAAGCCCGCGCACCGCTTGGCGATTATGGCTCTTGCCGACATCTACGGCAAAAAAATCGTCTCGCGCTCGCCGATGCCGCAGAAAGTCTCCGAGGACGGCGGCAAAATCGCGGTATTGTTCAAAAACTGCGCAAAGGGCTTGAAGCTTTCCGACGGCAAGGAGCCGCGCTGCTTCGAAGTCGCGGGCGCGGACAACAAATTTTATCCGGCAAAGGCGAAAATCGCGGGCAAGAACAAGGTTGTGCTGGCAATTCCAAGCGAGGTTGCCGACGCCAAAAAAGTCCGCTATGCCTGGGCTCCCGACCCCGACGTAAACTTGTACAATTCCGCTGACTTGCCCGCAAGCCCCTTCGAGGAGGAAATTTTAAAATAGGATAAATATATGAAATCTATCAAAAAACTTTTGTTTTTATTTTTGGCGGTTTGCGCATCGTGCGCCTATGCCGACGTCAAGTGCGCCTACATATTTTCCGACAATATGGTTTTGCAGATGGGCATGCCCATCCGCGTTTGGGGCATTGCCGCCCCCGGCGAAAAGGTTAGCGTCAAATTTATGGACTTGAAGGGCTCTGCAAAGGCGGACAAAACGGGGCATTGGCGGGTCGACCTTCCCGCCAAGAAAAAGTACGTCAAGGAGGGTCAGGAGCTCGTCGTCCAGGGCAAGAACAAGATTGTCTTCAAGGACGTCTTGGTCGGCGAAGTCTGGCTCGGCTCGGGGCAGAGCAACATGCAGTTCCAAATAAAGCATTTGAAGGATTTGGACAATAAAATGAAGACGGAGGAGCTGCCCTCTGAAATAAGGTATTTCTGGGTGCCCGCGATAGGCTCGGAAACCCCGCTTGGGATGTTCGACCTTCCGCCGGAGTCGGCCTGGAAAAAGTACACGCCCGAAAATTACGACACCACGCGCGAAATGTCGATTTTGCTCACTCTTTTTGCGCAGAGAATGCACAGGGAGCTCGACGTTCCAATCGGCGTGATAAATTCGTCCTACGGCGGCGCAAACCTCGAAACTTGGATGAGCAAAGAGGCGATAGCCGAGGCGGGGACTGAAAAGGAGGCTGAGGCTCTTCTCGCCCGCTGCAAGGAGTGGCACCAAAACGACATCACCCGCTGGAAGGCTTTGCCCGACGCAAAGCGCCCGACATTGCGCTACCCGCGCATAAACTACGAAAGCCGCCCGTCGCAGTCTTTCAACGCGATGATGAACCCGATTTTGCCTTATTCAATCCGCGGGCTTTTGTGGTATCAGGGCGAAATGAATTCGGGCGCGGAGCTTTATTTGAAGCAGTATCCCTTCTACGCGAAAAATATGCGCGAAATTTTCGAAAACCCGAACATGCCGATATTCTGGGTCCAGCTGCCCGACTACAAAGAATCGCACTGGCCCAAGATTAGAAACGTCCAGCGGCAGCTTGCCGAAATCGTGCCCCATAACGGCGTTGCAATAACCATCGACGGCCACGAAATGGATTTGCACCCGCGCGACAAAAGCAAGGTTGTCGACCGCCTCGCGCGCCTCGCGCTTGCGGATGTTTACGGCAAAAAGCTGGTCGCGCGCGCGCCCGTTCCGCAGAGCGTGGAATTGAAGGACGGCGCAGTGAAAATAGTGTTCAAGCACTGCGCAAAAGGCTTGAAGCTTTTGGACGGCGCCGAGCCGCGCTGTTTTGAGATTGCGGGCTCCGACGGCAAATTCTTCCCCGCAAAGGCGAAGCTTTCCTCAAAAGACACGGTGGTTTTGGAAGTCCCGCAGGAGGTAAAAGAGCCTAAAAAATCCCGCTACGCCTGGGCGGCCGACCCCGACGTAAACCTGTACAATTCGGGGGATTTGCCCGCAAGCCCGTTTGAAGAGGATATCAAATAGCGTCGTTTTCAATTAAAAAAAGGCTTTCCAACATTTTTTGGGAAGCCTTTTTTTTTGCGGTTTTAAATTTTTTTTCGGAGGCGGGGCTATTTTTTTGCGTTGAGCCGCTGCAGTGTTTTTGCGTATCTTACAATGCCGTCTGCGATTGCCTTTGCGATGTTTTCGCGGTAGGCTGCGGAGCTTAGCTTGCGGGCTTCGGAGTCGTTTGAAATAAAGCCGCACTCCACGAGAACCGCGGGCATTCTGCCGTCCTGCAAAACCGCAAAGCGCGCGCGCTTCGAGCCGCGGTCTTCCGAGAAAGCCGCCTCTTTTAGTTCGCTTTGAATGTAGTATGCAAGCAGCGTGTTCCAGCTGTTTTGATGCTCGCCGTTGAAATCGCGCTTGTCGTTTACGGTGAAGCGGGAGTCGTTTGTCGAGGGCTGGTCGCGCGGTGTCAGGGAGTAGGTTTCGACGCCGCGCGCCGCGGGCCCCGCCGCGTTTATGTGTATGCTTATAAAGAGGTCTGCGTTTACGCTGTTTGCCTTTGCAGTGCGCTCGGCCAGCTCCAAAAACACGTCTTTTGTGCGCGTGAACGAAACCTTGTAGCCGCTTTGGCGCAGGTATCTTGCAAGGCGCGAGGAGATGTCGAGGGTAAGATTTTTTTCAAATAGCCCGAAGGTTTTGCTTACCGCGCCCTTGTCTTTGCCGCCGTGCCCCGGGTCTATCATGATGTGGCGCAGGGGAGGGGGGACGTTTGAAGCTTTCGGGAACACAATGGGAGTAAGCGTCTTTTCGATGTCGCGCGAGGAAATGTAGAGCTGCTTGCCCATTTCAACGACGGGGTGCCCGAGCCAGACTTTTACGCCGTTTAGGTCGATGTCGCGCTTGTTGACGTCGAATGTCATCGAAAAGTTTTGGCTGTAAATCTTTTGTCGCTTGCCCTCGACAACGGTTTTGTAGCGCATGCCGAATCTGCGCGCGAGCTTCGAGACGGGGACGTAATAGACGCCCTTTACGTCGATTGCGTATGTCTCGGAGGCTGCCGCAAAAAACAAAAAGCCCAGCCCCGCAGCAGCCAAAAAACGCCTGCGCGAAAAATTTTCGGAGGCGAAATCCGAAGAATTTTCGGATTTTTCGGTGTAGCCCGGCTCCAGTTGCAAAATTTT
>JAFXRX010000239.1 GCA_017526045.1 Opitutales bacterium | reverse complement strand
GCTTTGCGAAACCACTTTGCGGCCTCAGCCAAGTTCTTGTCAACTCCTTGCCCGTCGAAATAACAAATTCCAAGAGTGTACTGTGCGAAAGAATTACCCTGCTCCGCGGACTTGCGAAACCACTTTGCGGCCTCAGCGCAATTCTTTTCGACGCCGCTGCCATTGAAGTATAAACACCCAAGATTGAACTGCGCCAGCGCGTAGCCTTGGTCTGCTGCCTTACGATACCATTTTACAGCTTCAATATAATTCTTTTCTCTTTCATAGAGAACTCCTAACATAAGTTGCGCTTCAACATAACCTTGTTCTGCAGCCTTTCTATAAAAAAATGCCGCCTGTTCATGATTTCCTGCATAATCAGATTCGAGTGCTTTTTTATAAAGATAATATTTTTCAGATGGCAAATGGCAGCCGCTCAAAAAAATCGCAGCCGCGCAAACGGCGCATGTTATTAGCTTTTTCATGTTAGATTTTTTGGGAGTTAATTTCTATAATTGAGTTTTGAGAAGCGGTTTTGTTTTCAAAAAATTAGATTTTAGGCGCTGCCGCCAAGCAGCGAGGGGGCGCCGCGCTCGTCGCAGAAAAAGCAGCTGTGGTGCATCAATTTTTCAGACAATTTGCGAGCCTCTTGGACTTGCTCGGGCGTCATGTCTTTTGACAAATTATAAACGGCGTCGGACGCCTCTTTGTCGCCTTTATTCGAGGCGAGGAAAAACCACGCGTACGCCTCTATTTTATTTTTATCCACGCCGACTCCGCTATTGTAGCACCTGCCTATCGCGCACTGCGCCTTGGCTATGCGCCCGTGCTCCGCCGCCTTGCGGTACCATTTCGCGGCTTCGGCGGGGTCTTTTTTCACGGCAAAGCCGTTTGCGTAGAATTCGCCAAGCATATATTGCGAGACGTCCAAGTTTTCAGAGGCGGCTTCGCGGAAGCATTTTAGTGCCTTGTCGTAGTCCTTTTCGACCCCCAGGCCGTTGGCGTAGCAAAAGCCAATCTGATGCTTAGCGATATCGTCGCCTTGCTCCGCCGCCAATCTGTACCACTTCAAAGCTTCGGCGTAATCCTTCTCAACGCCTTTGCCCTTGAAATAAATGCTGCCAAGCGCCAGCTGCGAAAATGGAAAGCCCTGCTCGGCCGACTTGCGCCACCATTTTAAAGCCTCCGCCAAATCCTTCTTGACGCCTATGCCGTTTGCGTAGCAATACCCAAGATGGTATTGCGCGGCAATAAAGCCCTGCTCGGCGCATTTGCGGTAAACTTCCGCAGCCTGCTCGAAATTTCCGGCGCTAAAAAGCTCCTCCGCGTCGTAAAAGCTTCTTTCGGCGGGAGCTACAAAATTGCCAAGCTTTTTTAGGGCGTTAATCGCGTCGGGATCTCCCTGCTCCGCCGCTTTGCGAAGCCATTTAATTCCCTCTGGGCGGTTGAAGTAGCCCATATCGCCTTTTAAGTATGTAGAGCCAAGTTCGTATTGCGCCCTGTCGTAGCCTTGATCCGCAGCATCGCGCAAGAGCCTCAAGGCTTCCGCCGGATTTGGCGGGAAGTCGGGGCGAAGTAAATCGATAGCAGCATCCCCCTCTTTTTTCACGGAAAAGCCGTGCTTATAAAGCATTGCAAGATGGAATTGCGCGATGGAGTCGCCCTGCTCGGCGTTCTTTAGATACTCTTTAAAATCTTTTTCGTGAACCAGCAAGCACCCAGCATAAACATACGCGGAAATCAGCAGCGATAAAAAAGCTGTTAAAATTCGTTTCATGGCAGGAAATACAAATGGAAATTATGTTTGGTTTCAAGATTTTTTGTTCGGGCGTTTTGGGCGTAAAAAAAACGCGCACTGTCTCGTGCGCGTTCAAAATTTTTGGATTTTTTAAATCTTGCGATTAGCCGATTTGGTAGCGTGTGAAGCGCTTAATCTCGAGCTTTTCGCCGATTGTGGCAATCTTCTGCGTGAGGACTTCCTTGACTGTGTGCTTGTCGTCCTTGACAAAGGGCTGCTCCAAGAGGCATACGCTCTGGTAGTATTTGTCGAGCTTGCCTTCCACAATCTTAGCCTTGATATTGTCGGGCTTCTTGTCTTCCGCAAGCTGAGCCATGGCGATTTCGCGCTCCTTCTCGACAAGCTCAGCGGGGACTTCTTCGCGCGAGACGCATATCGGGGCGACCGCCGCGATGTGCATGCAAAGGTCCTTTACGAAAGCCTGGAAATCCGCGTTCTTTGCGACGAAGTCGGATTCGCATGCAACTTCGATGAGAACGCCCACCTTGTTGTTCGAGTGGATGTAAGCCGAAACCAAGCCCTGAGACGCGGTTCTGCCTGCCTTCTTGTCGGCGATTGCCGCGCCCTTCTTGCGCAAAATTTCGACCGCCGCGTCGGCGTCGCCGTTTGCCTCAACAAGAGCTTTTTTGCAATCCATCATGCCCGCGCCTGTGCGCGCGCGCAAGTCGTTAACCATTTTTGCGGTAATGTCTGCCATAAAATTTGCCTCTTATTCGTTTTCGATTTTTTCAACGTCAATGTTCGCCGAGATTGTCACTTCGGGCTGGACTTCCGCCGCAGCCGCCTTCTTTGCGGAAACAGCGCGCGGAGCCTTTGCCTGGACAACGCGGCGGTTCAAGCCCGCCTGCACTGCTTCGACCAAAACTTCCGTAATGAGGCGGATGCTCTTTACGGCGTCGTCATTGCCCGGAATCGGGTAGTCGACAGATGTCGGGTCGGAGTTTGTGTCAACCAAAGCGACAACGGGGATGCCCAGCTTGCGGCATTCGGCGACGGCGATTTCTTCCGTCTTTACGTCGACGACAAACGCGACGCCCGGGAGCTTCTGGATGTCCTTGATGCCTTCAAAATTGCGGTTCATGCGGCTCATTTCGCGGCGGATGGCTGCGGCTTCCTTTGCATAGAGCTTGTCCATTTCGCCGTTGGCTTCCATTTCCAGGAAACGGCGGTATTTTTTGAGGCTTGAAAGGATTGTCTCAAAGTTTGTCAGCGTGCCGCCGAGCCAGCGGTTTACGCAGAAAGGCATATTGCACATCGAGGCGGCTTCGCGCAGAATTTCCTGAGCCTGGCGCTTTGTGCCGATAAACATAATGTCTTTGCCCTCAGCTACGATGTCTTCGATAACCTTGACGGACTTTTCGAGCTGTTCGTAGGTTTTTTCGAGGTTGATGATGGACACGCCCGAGCGGTGGTCGTATACATAGGGCTTGGAACGGGGGTTCCAGCGGCGTGTCTGGTGGCCAAAATGGACGCCTGCGTCCATCAAGTCTTTTACAGTGATATTCATATTTTGCTCCGTATTTTCCTTTCGGAAAACCTGGGATACTTTCTATATTTTGATTGTTTTAGGTTTATTTTTGCCCAACCGCCACTGTGGCGATTAGTAAAAGTTAGAAATCAAATGTTGTTTATTTCTTAATGTCAATATTTTTTTAAATGAATAATGAAAAAACGAAATAAAAAAGCAAATCACAAAGTACCCATTGTTGGATACAAAAATTGCTCCCCGCTTTGGCGCATTGATTTTGCGCTTAGGCAAGGAGCAAGAGCAAATAAGGGTTGAAATAGAATATCTAATTCATTCCAAGTCTTATTTGCGAACGCGACGCCGCATAAGCGCAAAAGCAATCGCCAAAGCGCCGAAAATTGCAGCATAAGTAGAAGGTTCCGGAATTACCACGAAGTTATAGTCAATCTTCAAGGTTCTGCCGTCGGCGTAAATATTGTAGCTGTCGAGCTCGGAGGCCTTGATTACGTTTATCAACTCATCCTGGTAAAGCTCGTAATTTGCGATAATCGTGCTTTCGCGCGTCGCGTTTTCAGTAAGAGTGATAATCGAGTAAGTGTACAAACCCGATTCAGCCAAGTCAAGGGCGGAAAAGTCGAGCTCGAGCGCAAAGCCTGTTTCCTTTACGGTGTCAACATAGGCGTGGAAGC
>JAFXRX010000026.1 GCA_017526045.1 Opitutales bacterium | reverse complement strand
GCACGCAAAAGCCCAGGTTTTCCACTTCGACGCCGCTTGGGCGCATTCGGCGCAAAATCTGCTTTCCGCGCTGCGCTGCGGGCTCCCCGCGGGCATTCAGATTTTCAGGGTCGCCCGCGCAAAGGAAGGCTTTCACGCGCGCTACTCCGCGGTTGGCAAGAGGTATGTATATAATATATACGAGGGCTACGCGCCGCCCTACAAGTCGAGATACTGCTGGTCTTTGGGCAGGAGAAAGCTCGACGTAAAAAAGATGAACGAGGCCGCCGCCGGGCTTTTGGGCGAGCACGACTTCACCGCGTTTTCCGCAAACCGCGGGCATGAGGAGGACAATCCCGTAAAAAATCTGCGCCTCTTGAAAGTGTCGCGCAGGGGCAGGGAGATAAAAATTTCAACGGAGGGCAGCGGGTATCTATATAAAATGGTGCGCATAATTTCCGGCGCCCTTGTCGACGTTGGGCTTGGCAAGCTTTCCGCCGCCGAAATCCGCGGGATTTTGGAGGGGAAAAAGCGCACAAATCTAATCCAGACCGCCCCGTCTTGCGGGCTTTTTCTGGAAAAAGTTTTCTACTGAATTTTTTGCCCGCCAAAAAAAACAGTTGCGCCGCGGGGCGCATTTTGCAAAATCTACAGGCGAGTTTTTACATAAATGGCATGCTTTTTTTTGACAGTATTTTTAACGCTCGCAATTTCCGCGTTTTGCTCTCTTTTGGAGGCCATGGTTTTGAGCACCAAGCAGTCCGAAATCGAGCAGCTTAAAAAAATATCCAGGCGGCGCGGCGAGATGCTCGACACGTTTGTGCGCGAAATCGACCGCACAAGCTCCGCAATCCTTTCCTTAAACACTATCGCAAACACATTCGGCGCAACGCTTTCGGGCGTTTTGTTCGCCACGTGCATGTCGAAATATTTTCCGTCCGACTTCCACGCGCGCTACACTTTCCCCGCGGTTTTGACTATTGCAATCCTTACATTCTCCGAGATTTTCCCCAAGAATATCGGCGTCTATTACCGCCCCGCCTTGCAGCCTTACTTCGTCTATCCGCTGTACTGGGTTAGGGTTTTGATGTCGCCGTTTTCCGTCTTTATGAGCAAGCTTCTCGCCTTTATTACGCGCGGCAGGGACAGCCAAAACTCAAGCGACGACGAAATCAAGCTCCTCGCCGAAAAGGGCGCAAAAGACGGCCTTATAACCGTCCAGGAAAAGGAGCTTATCTCAAACACCCTTACGCTCGACGACACCAGCATTTCGGAAATCATGACGCCCAGAACGGTTGTCGCCGCGCTCGACGAGGCCCGGACTGTGGAGGAGGTTTTGGCAAGCGGAGACGCAATCCCGTTTGCGCGCCTGCCCGTCTACAGGGACACCATCGACAACATAACGGGCATTGTGCGCAGCAGGGACTTGCTTTTGGCAAAGGCAAACGACGAATACTCCCGCCGCGTCGGCGAATTTGTGAAGGAGGCGGCATTCGTGCCCGAAAACGGCAGCTCGTTGAGCGTGATGCGCCAGCTTATAAAAAAGCACCAGCACATCGGCATTGTGGTCGACGAGTACGGCTCTCTTACGGGCGTCGTCACGCTGGAGGATATTTTCGAGCATCTTTTGGGCTCGGAAATCTTCGAGCCCGACGACGTCGCAGTCGACATGCGCGAGCTCGCCTTGCGCCGCAAAAAAATCAAATCCAAAACCCAAAAATAATAATATGGAAAGCGTTGAAAATTCGGAAAACCTCCATGGCATGCATTCGCATGGCGAGGCGAGGCGCGCCCTGATTTCGCTGAAAAAGCTCGGCGAAATCGCCGAAACCTTGCCCGACCCGGGCACTTACATCGACAGGTCTTTTTTTACGAAGTCGGGGTCCGTGGAATTGAAGTTCGAGCGGATAAAGTACGTCGGCGCGGACGGCAAGGCGGAGTACAGGTGGTCTTATTGTTCAAGAATTGTGGTTTAGTTATGGCGAGATTTTTATTGGCTGTTGCGGCGGCGCTTCTAATGTGCTCGTGCGAAAGCGTAAAGGACGACGCCCGCAAAACGCCCATTGGCGGCGTGGTTTCGGGCAGGACGAGGTCGGTCGACACTTATCTGGAAAACGTGCGCGATCGAAATCTGGAAACAAAAAAGGACGTTTGGCGCCCGAAGTCGGACGAGAGATTTTAGCGGCATGAAAACCCCCTTCTTTTCTGTCGATTTTGATGAGCTTGCGCGCGCGCTTGAGGCGGCGGGCTTTCAAAAGTTCCGCGCGAAGCAGGTTTGGGAGGGGGTCTATTCAAAAAAGATTTTCGACTTCT
>JAFXRX010000238.1 GCA_017526045.1 Opitutales bacterium | reverse complement strand
GCGGGTGATGAAAAATATGATCTCGGCATCGTCGGGGTAGCCCGATTTTTCCGCAAGCTCCTCTATCGAAAGCTTCGGGTTTTCAACCAAAAGCTTTGACACAGCCTTCTTGATTTCCAAGATGCGCCCCGCCGCCTTCTTGCCCGCCTCGACACCCGGCTGGTGGTAGGCGTTGATGCCGATAAACGACGCGTAAAAGCCAGTCGCCCGGTCGAACAATGCAATTATCGCACCGACAGATTTTGCCGACACGTCGGGCAGCGTGAGCGTAATCGACTCCCTGCCCTTCGCGCTCAAAGCCTCGCGCGTGCCGAGCATGAACGCGCGCAGATAGTCGCCGCTTGTTATGCCGCCGGGCTCGACTTCAACAGAGTCGCCCTCGCGCGATTTCAACACTTCAATAAACGTCACAAAAAAGTTGTTTACGCCGTCGCGCAGCTGCTGGACGTAGGCGTGCTGGTCGGTCGAGCCCTTGTTGCCGTACACGCTTATGCCCTGCTCGACGCGGTTGCCGCGCAGGTCGAGCTCCTTGCCAAGCGACTCCATTATGAGCTGCTGCAAATAGCGCGAAAGCAGCAAAAGCCTGTCTTTGTACGGCAAAATCACCATGTCTTTTTTGCCCGCGCCGCCAGTGCAATAAAACCACATCAGGGCAAGCAGCATCGCGGGGTTTTTGCGGAAATTTTTTATCGAAGTCGCCTCGTCCATAAGGCGCGCGCCAAGCAAGAGCGAGTCGGTGTCTATCCCCTGCAAGGCGGCGGGCAGAAGCCCTACTGCGGCGAACTCGCTCGTCCTGCCGCCGACCCAGTCCCACATCGGGAAAAATTCGACAAAATTTTCTTCTTTGGCGTAATTGAAAAGCTTGCTGCCAACCCCCGTCGTTACAACCGCATGGCGGGCGAAGTTCAAGCCTGCGTCCTCCCACTTCTTCTTGGCCTCGAGCATCGCGTTGCGTGGCTCGGGAGTGCCGCCCGACTTCGACGCAATTACCGCCAATGTCTTGCCCAATTTCCCGCGCAGCTTTTCAAAGACGAGGTCGAAGCCGTCGGGGTCGGTGTTGTCGAGGAAAAACACGCTCATCTTGTCGGACGAAGGGTGCGAGAGCGCGTCGGCGACGAACTCGGGGCCGAGAGCAGAGCCGCCGATGCCGATGCACAAAATGTTTTCAAACTTGCCGTCCGCGCCGCGGATTTCGCCCGAATGGACTTTTTTGGCAAACTCTTTTATGTGCGAGATGTTTTCTTCTATTGCCGACTTCAATTCGAGAGTCGGTGCAAGATGCGGGGCGCGCAGCCAGTAGTGGCCGACCTGCCTGTTTTCGTCGGGGTTTGCGATTGCGCCCGCAACTAGGGAATCCATATTTTCAAACGCCGATGCGATTTTGCCCGACATTTCCGCAAAAAAGCCGTCGTGGAAATTTACGCGGCTGATGTCGATGGAAAAGCCGAGATTTTGTATTTCAAGAAAATATTTTTTAAAACGCTGCCAAGACATAGTTTTTTCTTTCTAAAAATGTTGATATTAAAAAATCGCGACAATTCAAACGCCGCCTTGTCCGATTTTCAAGTTTTCTTTTTAGCCCGCGCCGAAGGGCGGACTTTCCTCCGCGCAAAAATAATTGCATGTTTTGCGATATCATATCAGTACAAATAAAAGTTTTTTACAATATATAAAAAATCTTGAAGATTTCCTAAAAAAGGTTAATTTATTTCTAAGTATATAAATTTTGAGGAATTTTAGGTATGGCAAACACCAATTTAAAACAAGCTAAAGCTGCGAAGAACGATGAATTTTATACACAGTTCAACGACATAAACGCCGAGATGAATGCGTATCTCGACTATGATAAAGACGTATTCAGGGGAAAGACGGTTTTATTGCCATGCGACGATCCGGAATGGAGTAATTTTACTCGTTTCTTTGCCGCAAAGTTTGACGAGCTTGGGCTTAAAAAGCTAATATCTACAAGTTATGCTCCGGAAAGCAAGAAGTATAAAACTCCCTATCAACCGTCTTTGTTTGAGCAAAACGCGCCGCAATTCGATCCTAAAAAAACTTCATTAAAGGGTAAAATTTTTGTTCTTGAAAAAGACCGTACCGGAGACGGGCGTATCAATATAAATGACCTCGAATGGACGTATTTGAAAGGCGATGGGGATTTCCGTAGCGATGAAGTTACAAAATTGCGCGATGAAGCAGATTTTATTATTACCAATCCCCCTTTCTCTTTATTTCGTGAGTTTTTAGCATGGATAATGGAAGCTGAAAAAAAATTTGTGCTTATAGGAAACAAAAACTGCATAACTTATAAAGAAGTATTTCCATTAATAATGCATAATAAAATTTGGACCGGATATAGAAGTTGGGCCGGAGGTATGTGGTTTAAAACGATGAATGAAGATGATTATGACCGTATAGACAGTGGTATAAAAATGAAAAACGTTCCATCTTTTTGGATTACCAATATAGATCATGGACGTCGCCACCAACCACTCTCATTGATGACAATGGCTGACAATTTACGTTTTTCCAAACACAAGGATATAAGAGGGAAACTCGCATACGATCGCTACGATAATTACGACGCGATAGAAGTCCCATTCTCAGATGCAATTCCTTCGGATTATGAAGGAGTTATGGGAGTGCCAATCTCTTTTTTGGATAAATACTGCCCGGAGCAATTTGAAATCTTAGGCAATGAATACGATCTAAACATAGAAAGAGGACGTGGCTATATTAATGGCAAACGAATGTATAGCAGAGTTTTTATTCGTAAACGTAGTTGAAATCTTAGGGGCTACTGAGAGTGAAGGAAAAGGTTTT
>JAFXRX010000237.1 GCA_017526045.1 Opitutales bacterium | reverse complement strand
GCTTTACGCAGGATAGGTTCGACTATGTGCAAAAACTCTACCAAGAATACGGCTTTTTGGCGGTTTTCGGGGCTGCGTTTACGCCGATTCCATACAAGATTTTCACAATTGCAGCGGGTGTTTTCGACTTGAATTTGGCGACGCTTGTTCTGGCGTCAATAGTGGGGCGCGGCGGGAGATTTTTTGTCGTTGCAATAATAATATATTTTGTGGGCGAAAAGGCAAAATACTTGATAGAGAAATATTTTAATCTCGCCGCCATTATATTTTTCCTTCTTCTAATCGGCGGCTTTGCGGTTATTAAATTTATCGGGTAGAATGAAATTGCGCGCGCCTTTTTATATTTGCGGGGATTGGATTTATGGAATTTGAAAACCGAAAATTTTTGGGGCTTTTTTATTTGTCGCGGGCTCTTTGCGCGCGCATTGCCGCCGCCTCTTTCTTCTTCCTCTTCGGCATCGGCTTCTCCTGCTGGGCGACGCGCATTGCCGACATCAAAAACGCCCTCTTTCTTTCCGACGCGCAGCTCGGCGGCCTTCTCTTCACTATCCCCGTCGGGCAATTTTGCGCCATCCCATTTTCGGGCTATCTCGTGAACAAATTCGGCAGCCGCAACGTCTTAACTTTTGCTATTATTTATTATCCGCTCGCGCTGATGTCGCTGGGCTTGGCGGAATCGGTCGGGCAGCTTAGAATAGGGCTGTTTTTCTTTGGCATAGCCTGCAATTTGTGCAACATCGCCATGAACACGCAGGCTGTCGGCGTCGAAAAAATTTACAGGCGCAGCATCATGGCGTCTTTCCACGGAATTTGGAGCTTGGCGGGCTTTTTGGGCGGGCTTGCCGCCATACAAATTGTCAGGTGGGGCGCCACTCCCTTCCAGCACTTTTGCTTGATGGGCGTTTTGTCTGTCGCGACTCTTGTTTTAATGCGCCCGCATCTCTTAGAAAGCGACGCGCCCAAACCCCCAAAGTCCGAGACAGATGATGATAACAATAAAAGTTTATATAAAAAATTTTCGTTTTTGTTTGACGGGTACATTGCCATTCTCGGCTTTATCGCCTTTTGCAGCATGTCGTGCGAGGGCACGATGTTCGACTGGAGCGTGATATATTTTCAGGACGTCGTAAAAGCCGACGCAAGCCTCATCCGTCTCGGCTTTATTTGCTACATGAGCATGATGGCAACGGGCAGGTTTTTGGCTGACAGATTTGTTGTGAAATTCGGCGCGATAAGGGTTGTGCAGGCGAGCGGCACTTTGATAGCCATCGGGCTTTTTATCGCGGTGTTCAAGCCTTCGATATGGGCGTCGGCGGCGGGGTTTGCGCTTGTGGGCTTGGGGGTTTCGAGCCTTGTGCCGCTTTGCTACAGCCTGGCGGGGCAGTCGAAGAGGCTTGCGGCGGGCATTGCGCTTACGGGCGTTTCGAGCATCGGCTTTTTGGGCTTTTTGATGGGCCCGCCGATGATTGGCTACATTGCCGACACGTTCGGGCTCAGGTTTTCGTTTTCGATAATTTTATTTATCGGCTTGGCTGCCGCAATTCTCGCCCCGCGCCTCAAAGGCAAGAACGCATAAATTTTTAGCGTTCTGAAAATTGCCGTGGCAAAAAACTTTTTAGCGGCGCTTGTTGAGGTTGCGCTTGATTTTTTTGGGGGCGCGGCGGCGCGGCTTTTGCGGGGTTTCGGGCGCGAAAAAGCTTTCGGTAAACATGTCTTTGCCCATCATCTTGGGCTTGTTTGAGCGCAGGACTTTTGCGACGCACAATGCGAAAATCAGCGTGAATGTGCCGGTCGAAAGCAAAAAAGTTATCCAGCCTCCGAATGTCATTGCCCTTCCTCCTTGAATTGTTTGCTCTTAAAAATCATCGCCCCGAAAAGTATTATCAAAAACAAAATCACGCCGAACGAAATTTGCGCGGCGGGCTCGCTTGCGAGGTTTTCAATTTGGTAGCTTAGCTTCCCGCCGAAAACGCCGAGCACGTCTTTTAAAAGCCAGCCGAAGAACACCAAAAGAAGAATTGTCGGGGTAAAATATTTCCAGATTGCCGCGTATTGTTTTGGCAGCTTCAAAAGAGAGTAGGCGTTGGCGTCTTTTACGAGTTTTTCCGCGCCGTAGCTCCAGGAAAACATCATGATTTCCCAGGTCGCGATTATGAATATGAGCGTTTGCCCGACCCAGAAGTCGAGGCTGTCCAACGCCGCGAGATTTTTTGAAAAGTACACGGAGTAAAACGACATCGCAAACATCAGC
>JAFXRX010000236.1 GCA_017526045.1 Opitutales bacterium | reverse complement strand
GCTTGCCGAAGTCTTGAAGCTCTCGCGCATATCCGCGCAGGAGCAGGGCGAGGACATGAGCCTGTTTTTCGAAACTGAAAGCGGCGATTTTGTTTTGCGCAAGACTTTCTCGGGCGAAATCGTCTTCAAAAAAAACATCTTTTGCCTAAGCGAGGCGGAAAAGGAAAAGATTGCACAAGAGGCCTTCGAAACGGGCAGGGAAAGCGAATATCCCGAGGCGCGCGTTTTTTTCTACCCGAACTATCCTTCGCTTTTCAACTTCACGCGCTCCGACGCAGGCGGCTGCGAAATTTTGGACTGCCTGCGCTTTTCGCCCGACGGCTCCTCGACGCCGGTTTTTGCGGAGCTTCTTTTAAACGGCAAACGCGCCGCGCTTTTAAAGCTCGATCCGCTTTCGCCTCTTTTTATGGAGGGCGGCGATGAATAGGCGCGCGTTCACATTGATAGAGTGCATAGCGGCCCTCGCGCTTTTTGCGGTTGTGGCAGTGGTTTTGGGGCAGACTTGCTTCAACTGCCTAAGCGCGGTAAATTCGATAAAAAAGGATTCCTATTCCGACGCCATGCGCGGCTATTTGCGCTCGAAAGTTTTGGCGGCGTCGGATTTGGGCGAATTGCAGTCGGGGCTTGCCGTTTACGGGCCCGACGGCAAGACGCTGACTATCGAGGGCGAGGCGTATCCCACGAAAATTGTCGACTTGTTCCGCCTTGAAGTCTCGTGCGCTGAGGCAGGGTATTCCGACGTTTTTTATCTGGTGCGGCCTTCTTGGTACGGGCAGCTTACCAGCGCATCCGCCGACAGAAGCGAAATTTTGGACGACCGCAGGGAAGAAATCGAGGACGCGCGCAGGAGGAGCGCATGGCAATGAGGCGCGCTTTCACATTGACTGAAATGCTGTTCGCGCTTGCAATCGCCTCAATGGTTATGGTCGGGGCGTGCTTTTTGATGTTCAACATGGTTTCCGTTTTGGGCAGGTTTGAGGAAAAGGAGCCGTTTGAAGTCCACGTAAACGGCGTTGAAATGTTTTTGAAAAACATCCTGAAAAAATCGCAGTTTGCAAGCTCGCGCGACTACACGGTTTCAAATACCGCGTTCGCCGAAAATAAAAATCTGGGCAAGGGCAATCCCCCGGATTCAATGATGGGCGACAAATCCAGGATTTGCTTCGGCGTGCTTGAAGACGTGCCGTTTTTTATTTCGCGGCGCGGCTTTTCGCCCGAAAAGGACGCATGGCTCGACTTCCGCGAAAAAGAGGGGCTCTACATCATTTGGACTTTCGCAAAAAACGAAAACTACAACGCCGCAAACGACGACCGCCCGATTTACGAAAGCCTCGTCTCGCCCTACGTCGCGTCCCTTTCCTACATCTACATCGACGAGGACGGCAGGTGGCTTGAAGAGGACGACATGGACTACGTCTCCTCAGCCTCCGTAGCATCAAACCAAATGCCGAATTTTATCAAGCTTGTTTTTGAAAACGGCAGCGAAAAGCACACCCGCTACGTAAGCCTGATTTCGAACGTCGACGGGCAGTACGAGCCCGACGACGAAAGCCCATCTTCCTCGCGCCGCTCAAGCTCCGCAGGCGGCGAAGGCGGCGGAGAAGGAGGAAGAGGCGGCGGCGGAGGCTCAAACGCG
>JAFXRX010000235.1 GCA_017526045.1 Opitutales bacterium | reverse complement strand
TCGAGGGGGTTGTCGAGTGCGCGGAGGGCTCGAAAATTCTGCTCGAAGCCGACATTTCGGATTTGTCGGGCGGCAAAATCGAATGCGGTTGGCATGTCGATAAAAACGACGGCAAGGGCTGGAAACCCGCCGCGAAAAAGGCGGCGATTGCAATTTCGCCAAAGCTCAAGATGGACGGCTGGAAGTATCGCTTCGAGGCGTCGAACGGCATAGACTCCGCCGAATTTGAAACGCGGCTTTTGGTTCGCGAAAAACTGAAAATAACATTGAAGCCCAAGTCGGCGTCGGTTTTCGAGGGCGCGGGCTCTCCGGTTTTCGAGGGCTTGGCGTCGGGCTACAGCCCGCAGTACCAGTGGCAGCGTCAGGTTCTCTCCGCCGGCGAAAACGGCAAGGCCGTTTGGGTCTGGGAGGACATCGAAGGCGCGACTGAAAATTCGTACAGCCCCGAAACTTCGGCGGATTTGAACGGAACGTCTTTCAGGCTCAAAATCTACAACGGCGTTTCGGAAATCTATACTTCCGCCGCGAAGTATTCCGTCTTTGCCGCCGCCAAGATAGGCGGAATTAAAGTCTTGCAGGACAAGTCGGAAATCGACCCCCTGAATGCGCGCGAGTGCGCCGACATAACGCTCGAGGCGCAGGCGGAGGGCTATGCGCTCAAATTCAAATGGTTTGAAGACGGCTCTGAAATCAAGGGCGCGACAAAAAAAACCTATGTTTTGAAAAAGCCGTTTGAAGGCGAGCGCGTCTATACCTGCCAAGCCTACAACATGGACAAAAAGCAAATAGCGACAAGCGCGTCGGCGAGCGTGGAAATCCGCGTGAACGCCCAGCCTGTGCCCGAGGAGCTGGCGGGGCAGAGCATCTCGTTTTATAGCGGCGGCGAATGCGAATTTACGCTCGCATTCGTCTCCAAAAATTCCGCGAAGGTCCTCGACGAAAACGGGATTTTGGATGCGGGTGGAACGCGCAGCTACGCGCTTTACAAAAACGCGTCAGCCGCCTACAAGCCAAAGGGCGAAGCCGCGGATTTGAAGCTTGTTTTGTCTTGGCAGGACGCACTCGAGGAGGGCGGCAAACTCGTCCTTTCCAAAGCACAAAAATGCGAAATTTCCGGCGAAATCGCATTCGGCGAAGGCGGCGCGGCGGATTTTGCGGGCTACGAAGTCGAAAGAAATTTCGCAGCCGAAAACGCGCTGCCCCCAAGCCTCGCGGGCAGGCGGCTTTTGCTTGGCGAAATCGAAATAAGAATATCCCAAGACGGCAAAACTGCGGAAGTTTTCGAGGGCGGCGCAAGGCAAACAGGCTCGCTTTCATACAATAGAATTTCCCCGTGCGTTGCGTCTTTTAGCGGCAAATACGGCAAAAGCGCGGTAAAAGACGGCGTTTTGGCGGTCTCCGAAAACGGGCTGATTTTCCGATACCAGGACGCCCGGTCGCGCCTGCGCACCGGCATCGCCCTGGTCGAATAAAATTTTTTCACATATATAAAAACCCAAAAAAAATAAAAAATATGGAAGAAAACAACACACCTCAAAATCCCCAAGAACCAAACAACGCGCCGCAAACGCCCGAGGCCTCAAAGCCTTCGGTTCAAATCAGAATTCCGAAAATCAAGCTCGACCCGAACATGTTTTCGGAGCTTGTTGAAAAGCTGGTTGCGGTTATAAAAAACTTCGCCTCGCCCGAAAGGCTTTCGGCAATCATCGAAAGAATGCGCTCTCTGGCAACATGGGTTATCACGGTTATGGTAGTGGTAATTCCGGTTGTGGGAATTGTCGTGGCAATTCGCGGCGGCAGCATTGACCCGCTGTTGACCGCGCTCGGCGTTTCGGTTGCGCTTGTGTTCTGCCAATTCATCGCAAAAGGCTTCATTTCGTCAATGAACAAGCTTTTGGGCAACGCCTCCGCAAAGCTTACGACCGACACAATTCCAAACGCTTTCGGCCTTATTTCAATCGGCTTGGGCATCGCCTCTTTGGCTTGCTCGTTCAGGGCGTTCCAGGTTTCTTTTGAGTCCGGCATAGGCTGCATTTTGGCGGCTCTTGCTCTGCTGCTTTTGGGCTGCATCTACATGACGCCCAAAATGGTCAATGTGCAAATCGAGGAAAACAACACCCCCGCGCAGGATTTTATTGGCATATGGTCGTTTATTTTAAACGGCGTTTTGGCGGTTTTCCCGCTGTTTTATCTGCTATTTGGCGCGTACACGATTGCGCTTCTTTTGAAGTCGCTCTTCGCCGCCGAATCGGATATTGCGGTTATTTATTTCGGCGTTTCGGTTTCCGCCGCGTTTGCCACCGCGCTCTTGCCGCTCATATTCTACCTGCTTTACATCTCGTACTACCTTATTGTCGATTTAATCAAGGCGGTATTGTCCATTCCGCAAATCGGCAAGGACAAGTAATTGCGACGATTGCATAAAACTTTGCGGCGCGCCTCTGCGGGGGCGCGCTTTTTTTGCGGAGCGCGGGGCTTGCTTGTTTTTTGCCCTGCGCTTTTTTCGCGGAAAAAGAGGGGCTTAGCCTTTGTAGAATTTGCGGATGTGCCGCGCCAAATCCGCCTCTTTGTCAAGGGGAATTTCGCCGAGCAAATATTGGGAAAAATGGTTTGCAAAGTAGGGCGTCAGCGCGTAGCCCTTCGAGCCGAAACCGTTGAACGAGTAAAGGTTTTTGAACTTCGGGGGCGCCCCCAAGTGCGGGCGCGTCGTCGCGGTGCAGGGGCGCACGCCGCTTTGCTGCTCGAAAATCTCGAAATTGCCATGCCCCAGAATTTGCGGCAAAGCCCTTTCGAGCTCCGCGCGGGCTTCCAAAGTCGGGGCGTTGTTTCTGAAATTTATCCTGTCCCAAGTCGAGCCGTTGCGGTAGAGGTTTTGCCCGCAGCGCATCAGCCATTTTTCGCGGTGGATTATGTGCTCCGAAACGCCGCCTTCGATTTTCACGCCCAGAATTTCCCCGCGGGCGGGGCGGTATGGCAGCCAGTTAAAATAGGGGTTTTCGACGGCCTTCCAGCCTTCGCAAAACACGATTTTTTTCGCGCGCAAATTTTGGTATTCGACAAAATCCGCCCCGATTTTTAAGCGGGAATAGTCGAACTTTTCGAGCTTCAAAACGCCCAATGATAAAAAATATTTTTTGAGAGCCTCCATTGCGCGGGGGGCTTCGACCCAGGCTGCGAAATTTATGAAAAAGCTGCCGAAGTTGTCGTTTAGATTTTTGACAGTGGAGGGCGGGTTGTATTGGCTTAAAAAGCCGCAGTAGGCGGGGTCTTCTTTCCTGCCATGCCACAGCTCCGCCTCTTCGGGCGACTTGCACAGCTGCAAAATTTTTCTCTCGCAGAAAAATTTTGCGCCCAATTTTTTTTGGAGCGAGGCGTAGAATTTTTTTGCGCAGGGCAGGGCGACGTCGCTTCTCCAGCTCTTTGCAAGCCGCTTGCCGGTTATGGGGTTTAACACGCCCGCTGCCACAAGGCAGGCGGCGCCATTCCAGCAGTCGTCGACAATCTCGACTTTCAGCCCGCGTTCAAGCAGGTGAAGGGCGAGGTTCGAGCCCGCTATCCCCTGGCCCACAATTATGCAGTCCGCCTCTTTTTTCATTCCTAAAAAAGAAGCCCCTGGCCTGAAATTCCGCCGAGATTTTTTATGCCCAAAACTTCCCACGCCTTTGGCGTAAGCATCCTGCCCTGCGGCGTGCGCTGAATGTAGCCTTCCTGGATTAAAAACGGCTCGTGCACTTCCTCCAAAGTGTCGGCCTCCTCGTTTACGGCGACTGCGATTGTGCCGATGCCGACGGGCCCGCCCTTGTAGTTCTGAGCCATGACCCGCATTATGCGCTTGTCCATTTCGTCGAGGCCGTTTTCGTCGATTTCCAAAAGCTCCAACGCTTTCGCAGCCGAGCTTTTGGTGATGACGCCCTTGGCGCGCTCCTGCGAGTAGTCGCGCACAAATCTTACGAGGTTGTTCACGATTCGCGGAGTGCCGCGCGAGCGCCGCGCGATTTCCATTGCGCCGTCGTCGTCGACTTCGATGTTTAAAAGGGAGCAGGTGCGCTTCACGATTTTTTTAAGCTCGTCTTTCGTGTAATAGTCGAGCCGCGTTTTGATGGTGAAGCGGCTGCGAAGCGGGGCAGTCAGAAGCCCCGTGCGGGTTGTCGCGCCGATTAGCGTGAACTTGGGGATGTTGAGGCGCACCGAGCGGGCGTTGGGCCCCTGGTCAATCATGATGTCGATACGGTAGTCCTCCATCGCGCTGTAAAGATATTCCTCGACAGTGCGGGGTATGCGGTGGATTTCGTCGATAAAGAGAATGTCGCCCTCTTCGAGGTTTGTCAATAGTCCCGCCAAGTCGGACGCCTTTTCTATTACGGGACCCGAAGTTATGCGTATTTGCGAGCCCATTTCGTTTGCGAGGATGAGCGCGAGCGTCGTCTTGCCGAGCCCCGGGGGGCCGTGCAGAAGAATGTGGCTTAGCGAATCCGCCCTGCGCTTTGCCGCGCCCACCATGACTTTCAAGCGTTCGATTGTCTTTTCCTGGCCTGAAAACGACGCAAAGCCGTCGGGGCGCAGCGAGGCCTCGAAAGATTCGTCCTTGTTTTCGAGAGCCTGCTGCAAATAATCGTTTCCTGTCTGCATATAAAAATAGAATTGTTTGCCACAATCGCCTTTACAAGCAAAAAGATATTTTTTTAATTGGTTTTGTAAAATTTTTATGTTCATAAAAAGCGTCAGACTTTGCAATTTCAGAAACGTGGGGCTATCGCAGGCGGAGTTCTCGCGCTCCGTGTGGATTTACGGGGCGAACGCGCAGGGCAAGACGAATTTGCTTGAAAGCTGCGCGCTGATGTGGGCGCTGCGCTCGTTTAGGACTTCGAAAATGGCAAACCTGATAAAAAGCGGCGAGGCCGAGGCGCAGGTTTTGGCGAAAGTGGAGCATGAGGTTTTGGGCGGGAGCGAGGTCTTTATAGAAATTTCGAAGTCGGCGCGCAGGGTTTTTGTAAACGGCGCGGAGCAGAAAAAGCTCGGGGATTTCATCGGCAAGTTCCCCGCAATCGCCGTCTGCAGCGACGACATAAAGCTCGTGCGCGGGGCTCCAATGGAGCGCAGGAGGTTTGCCGACATGCTCATATCCTCGCTGTCCCCCGAATACTTCGAGGCTCTGCGCCGCTACCACAGCTCTCTTGTGCAGCGCAACGCGCTCTTGAAGCTCGAAAACCCCGACGAAGACTTGCTTGGAGCCTTTGAAAGCCAGATGGCTGAAAACGCCGTCGCCATAAACAAAATGCGCGAAAAATATTTCGAGAGCATCGGCAGAATTGCCACGCAAAAGTACGAGATTTTGTCGGGGGGCGCGGAGAAGCCTGCAATCCGCCTGAAGCCGAACGCCGCCGCCGAGACCGCGCAGGAGTACGCGGCTCTTTTGAAGAGTTTGCGCGAAAAGGACATTTCTTTGGGCTCGACTTCCGCGGGCCCACACAAGGACGATTTTTTGATTTTTATAAGCGGCAAAAACGCCCGCGAATTCGCCTCGGAGGGGCAGCAAAGGTCGGTCGCGCTTTCGCTTAAGCTTGCGCAGTTTGAAATGGTCAAAGACAGCGGCGGCGTGCTGCCCGCGCTTTTGTGCGACGACATTTTAGGCGAGCTCGACCCCTCGCGCAAGGCCGCGTTCTGGTCGTGCATCGGAAGCGATGTGCAGGTAATTGCAACGTCCACAAACCCCGCCCCGCAAAACTCCGCGAGGGCTGGCTGGCGCATAATCCGCGCCGAAAACGGGCAGTACTTTTGTTAAAGAAGCTCGACTGCAACCGAGTCGGCAAGCGCAATGCCTTCGCCGCTCAATCGAAAAAAATCCCCCGACTTCTCCAGCAAATTCGCCTTTATCAGATTTTCGATTTTTTCTTCGTACTTTGCAAAATCCGCGCCTTTAAAGCGGCTTTTTATCTCTTTTAAATTTACGCCTTCGATTTTTCTCAGCCCGAAAATCAGGGCGCAGCTTAGCATTTCCTCGTCGTCCAAAACAACGACGTCCTCGATTTTCGGCTCGCCGCTTTGCACTCCGCGCGCCCACGAATTTAGGTCTGAGGCATTTTTGAAGCGCAGCCCTCCGAACTGGCTTGCCGCGCTCGGGCCAAAGCCAATCCAGCTGTTCATATTCCAAGTGTTGAGGTTGTGCCTGCATTCAAATCCGCTTTTTGCGTAGTTTGAAATTTCGTAGTGGGCAAAGCCGTTTTCGGGCAGAAATTTTCGGGCGAGATTTAAAAAATCCACCTCCTTTTCCTGCAAATCGAGGGGCTTTGCGTTGCCCGCGCAGGCGGAAGTCGCGCT
>JAFXRX010000234.1 GCA_017526045.1 Opitutales bacterium | reverse complement strand
GTCGGCGTGCAAAGTTCTGGCCCTGGGCGACAACCCCGACGAGCTTATATACACTTCGTCCTCTGTCGCCTACAAAGTTACGGGCGAAAACACCGCCTCTCTTAAGCTTACGCTCTCATACTTCAGGCAGGCGGGCGCGGACAAATCCGTAAAGAAGGTCGTTCTCGACGGCAATGTGACATTCGACGAAATCGGCAACGGAGTGTTCGTCTTCAAGCCAACGGGCAACCCCGACTTCGACAACCCTACATACACCTACACGCTCGAAAGGAAGCTCCCCGCGGGCGCAAACCTGCCCGAGACGCTCGCCAACAAAACCATGTCCCTCAACATCGGCCTGGTGTTGGCTGTCGACTCCACCGGCAAGAAGGGCATCGACCAAGACTCGAACACGTTCACAATCACCTACAAGTACATCTCGCAGTCTGTTGCCACCTTCACCCTGAAAACCGCCTACGGCACGTTTAGCGACGGCATAATCATGGTTGACGAAGGGCAGCCCTTGTACCGCTTCACAGTCGGCAAAGAAGGCTACGTCCAGGGCACGCTCGAGATTGCAGACGGCGAATAAGAACGTGCAATAATTCACAAAAGGCGGATAAAAAAATCCGCCTTTTTTTGTTTTTAAGGCAAAGCAAAATTGCTTGCAGTTTTTCGCCCATGTTATAGTCTGCGGCAAAAAAATTTTATGGAAAAATTCGCAAACACCTATTCAGTCCGCAGCCCCGAAATCGGCCCGCAATACCGCCTCAGGCGCGAATGCGTCGGCTTCTATTTCCAGGAGGCGTTCGCGGAATTTTGCGCGGCTAAAAAAATGGCGGGCTACGACATGGCGCGCATCGGGCTTACATGGCTCATAACCGACGCGCAAATAGAATATTTTGAAAGCGACATGCCCTTCTGGCGCGAAAAAGTCGAAACCTCGGTCGAGGCGGCGGAAATATCGGCCCTGTTTTTCAACGCCGTTTTCGAGATGCACTGCGGCGGCGCGCTCGCGGCAAGCGGCAAATACCGCGCGCTGATAGCCGACTCAAACACCCGCCGCCCCAAAAAATTTTCGGATTTTGCCGAAAGGTTTCCGAACGCCGAAAACCGCAAAATCGAAATCGAAAAATTTGAAATAAAAGGCGAAAAAATCGCCGAGGTCTCGCAAAAAGTCCGCCTTCCCGACCTCGACTTCAACAGGCACTTAAACAATGTCCGCTACCTGCCCCGCGCAATAGAATCCATACCCGAAAATGTCCGCGAGCAAAAAATCCTGCGCAAAAGCCTTGTAAAATTTGTAAAGGAGGCGCGCCTTGGCGACGAAATAATATCAGAAACTTTCGCCTCTGCGGAAAACGAATACTGCCACAAGCTCACCCGCGCGCAGGACGGGGCTGTGCTGTGCCTTGCAAAAACGCTGTGGCAATAGCAGCCCTAAAACGCAGTTTTTTAAATATCAAACATTTTTGCCAAAATAAGCGCAAATAAAGCCTTGATTTTGTCAAAATAAAATTTTTAGATTGGGCGCTTTATGATTTGGTAACGGAACGCGGTGAAAATCCGCGGCGGACGCGCCACCGTAAGCGGCATAATCCGAATAAGCCCACTGGCTTTCGCCGGGAAGAGCTGTTCACCGAACAATCCGCGCCCACCCGCAAGGCGGCAAGGGTTGTCCATAAAAAGAAGCCGCAAGCCGGGAGACGACCAAAAATAAAAAAAATCGATATTCTCGCGTAAAAAGAAAATCGTAAAGCCGAGCCGTTCTTAAGCTATGTTTTTGCGTGTTTGATTTGCGGAGATTATCGAGCAAAACCGAAAAAAATCTCCAATGAAAAACATCTCAAACCTGACAGAGTCAAAAATTCGCCGCGTCTGCGGGGGGAAAGCCGCCCGCGACGCGCATATGGCAATATTTTTGAAAGGAGGCTTTTGTGAATAGCAAAAAAATCATCGCGCTGGCAATAGCGGTCATCTGCTCGCTCGTCGCCCTGTTTCTGCCCGCCGAATATTACCATATACAAAATTTGAGCGTCGTCGAGCAGCGCGTCATCGCGCTTTTCGTATTCGCGGCTCTCATGTGGATTGGCGAGGCAATCCCGATTTGGACGACGTCGGTCGTGGTCATCGTCCTGATGCTTTTGAGCATATCCGACAGCTCCATTATATTCCTGCGGGGCGAAAATATCGAGGGCATGCGCGCCTTCGGCAAGCTTATAAAGGCAAAAACAATCATGGCGACCTTCGCCGACCCGATTATAATGCTGTTTTTGGGCGGATTTTTCCTGGCAATCGGCGCGGGCAAATGCGGCCTCGACAGGAATTTGGCGCGCGTATTGTTCAAGCCGTTCGGCAACAAGTCGGCAAACGTGCTCCTGGGCTTGATGTTTGTTACGGCAATATTTTCAATGTTTATGAGCAACACCGCCACAGCCGCGATGATGTTTGCCGTAATGGCTCCCGTGCTCGCCCCGATGAAGGACAGCGGCAAGGGCAGAATTGCGCTTGTTTTGGCTATACCAATAGCGGCGAACGTCGGCGGCATCGGCACGCCAATCGGCACGCCGCCAAACGCAATCGCATTAAAGTATTTGAACGACCCCGAAGGCCTGAATTTGGGCATAGGCTTCGGGCAATGGATGCTCGTCATGACCCCCTTTGTAATCGCCATAATACTTTTGGCGTGGGCCATTCTTTTGAGAATTTTCCCCTTCTACCGCAAGGAGCTCAACATTTCCTTCGACGGCAAATTTGAAAAATCGCCCAAGGCGTACATCGTATATGCTACATTCATCGTTACGGTTCTTTTGTGGATGTGCGACAAAATTACGGGCATCAACTCCAACGTCGTCGCCATGATTCCAATCGCGGTTTTCTGCGCCACAGGCGTAATAACAAAGGAGGACTTAAAGCAGATTAACTGGGACGTTTTGTGGCTCGTTGCGGGCGGCTTTGCGCTGAGCGTGGGCTTGAAGGAATCGGGGCTTGCGGAAAACATGATTAACTCCATTCCTTTTGGCAAGTGGCCGCCGATTGAAACGATTATCGGGGCGGGGCTTTTGTGCTACGCAATGAGCACCTTCATCTCGAACACCGCGACAACCGCCCTGCTGGTACCCGTTCTTGCGACTGTGGCAAATGGCATGGAAAAAGCCGCGGAGATGTCCGGCGGGGTTTCCCCTCTGGAGGCATTCGGCGGAGTTCCCACCCTGCTTATAGGCGTCGCGCTTTCGGCGTCGTTTGCGATGGCTCTTCCAATCAGCACGCCGCCAAACGCAATCGCGCACGCGGTGGGGCTTACCACGCAAAAGCAGATGGCATCAATCGGCCTAATCGTCGGCATTGTCGGCCTAATATTCGGGTATATGCTGCTGTTTGTTTTGGGCGGATTTAAATACTTTTATTAAGCCCGCCGCAAAAAATATTTTTATAACGCAAAAATTTTAACGCAAAAAAAGGCGAAGCATTTTTTATGCTTCGCCTTAAATTTTTTATCGACTTGCCTTGCCGAACTAAATCGCAGCCTGGGCAGCAGCCAAGCGGGCGACGGGAACGCGCGGCGGAGAGCAGCTGACGTAGTTCAAGCCGACGTCGTTGAAGAACCTGATTGATTCCGGATCGCCGCCGTGCTCGCCGCAAACGCCGATCTTGAGCTTGGGCTTCACGCTCCTGCCCTTTTCGACGCCGATTTTTACAAGCTGGCCGATGCCCGCCTGGTCGATTGAGGCAAACGGATTCTTTGCGAGAATGTCGAGCTCCTTGTATCTGCCCAGGAACGAGCCGCTGTCGTCGCGGCTCATGCCCAAACCCGTCTGGGTCAGGTCGTTTGTGCCGAACGAGAAGAAGTCCGCCACTTCGCCGATTTCGTCGGCTGTCAGCGCGCCGCGCGGAATTTCAATCATGGTGCCGACCATGTAGGAGAACTTCACGCCCTTCTGCTTCATGACTTCCGCCGCAACCTTGTGTATGATTGCAACCTGGAATTTCAATTCCTGGACAAAGCCGACCAAGGGAACCATGACTTCGGGCATTACCTTTACGGGCTTCTTGCCCTTCATCGCATTCGCGGCGGCCTCGAAAATCGCGCGCGCCTGCATTTCGGTAATTTCGGGATACGAATTGCCAAGGCGGCAGCCTCTGTGGCCAAGCATC
>JAFXRX010000233.1 GCA_017526045.1 Opitutales bacterium | reverse complement strand
TTCATGCGCGAGGCGTCGAGCTTGCCGACGTCGCGCGTTAGCACTCCTGTTCCGATTTTTACTACGACGCGCTTTGCGTCTTTCATACCGATAAAAATTTTTTTGCGGTTTTTGTTAGACCCTCTTCAAGTCCGCTTCCTTCGCCTCGACCGCCTTGTTTACCTCGTCGATATGCTTGTCGGTAAGGTTTTGGATTTCCTTTTCGGCGCGCTTTTCCTCGTCCTCTGTTATGGCGGAGTCTTTCTGCGCCTTTTTAAGAAGATCCATTGCGTCGCGCCTTATGTTGCGGATGCGCACCCTCCCTTGCTCCGCCATGTCGCGGCAGACCTTCGCAAGCTCCGCGCGTCGCTCGCCCGAAAGCGCGGGGATTGGGCAGCGCACTGCCTCGCCCATGACGGCGGGGGTTATGCCGATGTTCGCCGCCAAAATCGCCTTTTCAATGTCCTTTAAAACACCCCTGTCCCACGGCTGGATGCGGATTAAATTCGAGTCGGGCGTGGTGATTGCGGCGATGTCCTTCATGCGCATGGAGCTGCCGTAAACTTCGACCATAATGCCTTCAACCATGCTCGGCGACGCCTTGCCGGTGTGGATTGTTTCAAAGTCGCGCAATACAAATTCGAGAGCCTTTTTCATGGCCTCGGCGGTCTTTTTTATTTCTGCATTGATGTCCATTTTTTTCCTTTTTTTGTGTTTTTAAATTACGAAACTGTCGTGCCGATTTCCTCGCCCATAACGGCGCGCATGATGTTGCCTTCCTCTTTCATGTCGAAGACGACGATGGGTATTTTGTTGTCCATGCACATTGAAAATGCGGTGGAATCCATTACAGCGAGACGCTTTTCGAGCGCGTCGAGGTACGAAATTTTGTCGAACTTGACTGCGTCCGGGAATTTTTTTGGGTCTTTGTCGTAAATGCCGTCGACGTTCGTGGCCTTTAAAATGCAGTCCGCCTGGACTTCGGAGGCGCGCAAAGACGCGGTTGTGTCGGTTGAAAAATAGGGGTTGCCCGTGCCCGCCACGAATATCACAATCCTGCCTTTTTCGAGGTGGCGTATCGCCTTGCGGACGATGAAGGGCTCCGCGACTTTTTCCATCGGGATTGCCGTCTGCACGCGCACCTGCACGCCTTCGGCTTCGAGCGCGTTCATGAGCGCAAGCCCGTTTATAACGGTTGCAAGCATTCCCATGTAGTCGCCCGTTGTGCGGTCAACGCCCTTGTCTATTCCCTTCAAGCCCCTGAAAATGTTGCCGCCGCCGACGACGAGGCAAACCTGCACGCCGATTGAGTGGATTTGCTTTAATTGGCGCGCGATGCTTTTGAGGACTTCGGGCGAATGGGGGTCTTGCCCCGAGCCTTTGAGGGCTTCGCCGCTGATTTTTAAAACTATGCGTTTGTATTTAGCAGTCATAAGAAAATTTTTGCCATGATAACCCTTTCGGGCTATTTTTTGCAATATTAAAAATTTGCGAAAAATCAGTACGACTTTGCGAATACGACGCGCTTTTTGGAAGGCCTGCCGCTGAACGGGCATACGCCTTCTTCGTCTTCGCCTTCGAGCGGAATGCAGCGCACCGTAACTTTGAGGTCTTGCCTGAGCATGTCCTCGACTTCCGCGCTGCCGTCGAAATGCGAGAGTGCAAAGCCGCCGTGGATTTCGGGCTTCTTTTCGTTTTGCGGCGTGAAGAAGTCGTAGAAATCCTTTTTGCTGTCGATTTTGACTGTGTTTTCGGCGCGGTATTTGAGAGCGCGCGCAAAAAGATTTTGCTGGATTTGCGCAAGAATTTCGGGAACTGTTGCAACAAACTCGGCGCGGGCAACGGGCTTTTTAGAGCCGTCGTCGCGGCGGGCCATAAAGAGGGAGTCTGCCGCTATGTCGCGCGGGCCGATTTCAAGGCGGATAGGCACGCCCTTCTTGACCCAGCTCCAGGCCTTTTCGCCGCCGCGGATGTCGCGCGAGTCGATTTCAACGCGCAAGGGCTTGCCGTCGTACATTGCATTCGAGAGCTCCTTCTTCAAATTTTCGCAGTACTGCATTACCTGCGCCTTGCCCGCTTCGTCGCGGATTACGGGCAGAATTACAATGTGCGTCGGCGCAAGGCGCGGCGGCAGCACGAGGCCGTCGTCGTCGGAATGCGTCATAACAAGCCCGCCGATAAGGCGCGTTGAAACGCCCCAGCTTGTGGTCCAGGCGTATTCCTGTGTGCCGTTTTCCGAAAGGTAGCGGATGTTGCTTGCGCGCGCGAAATTCTGCCCCAGGAAGTGCGAAGTGCCCGCCTGCAAGGCTTTTCTATCCTGCATCATCGCCTCTATGCAATATGTCGTTACCGCGCCCGGGAATTTTTCTCCCTCGGTTTTTTGGCCGCAGATTACGGGCATTGCCATGTAGTTTTGCGCAAAATCTTCATAGACGCGCAGCATCTTGTTGGTTTCTTCAATCGCCTCTTCTTTTGTCGCGTGGGCTGTGTGGCCTTCCTGCCACAAAAATTCGGCTGTGCGCAAAAACAGGCGCGTGCGCATCTCCCAGCGGACGACGTTTGCCCACTGGTTTACGAGCACGGGCAAGTCGCGGTAGCTCTGCACCCATTTGGAGTACATCTCTCCGATTATCGTCTCCGATGTCGGGCGGACAATCAAAGGCTCTTCGAGCGGAGAGGATGGGACGAGCTTGCCGTCTTTAAGCTCCAGGCGCGAGTGCGTAACAACCGCGCATTCCTTTGCAAAGCCCTCGACGTGCTCAGCCTCTTTTTCGAGGTAGCTTACGGGGATGAAGAGCGGGAAATAGGCGTTTCTGTGCCCCGTATCTTTGAACATTTTGTCGAGGACGCCCTGCATGTTTTCCCAGAGCGAATAGCCCCACGGCTTTATTACCATGCAGCCGCGGACGGGGCTGTTTTCAGCCAAATCCGCCGCCTTGATTACCTGCTGGTACCATTCGGGGTAGTCCTGCGCCCGCGTGGGCGTGATTGCCGTTTTTGCTTCTTTTGCCATAAAAAATTTTTGTTTCTTTTTTTGCCGCGCCTAAAAATTTTTTAAGAGGGGCAAGATTTTTTATCCGATAAATTCGGCGTCAATCCACTTGCGCAAAACCTGCGGAACGCGGACTTTGCCCTCGTCTGTTATGTTGTTTTCAAGTATCGCCGCAAGCACGCGCGGGATTGCGAGCCCCGAGCCGTTTAGCGTGTGCACAAACTGCGCCTTGCCGCCGTTTGCGGGGCGGTAGCGTATGCCCGCCCTGCGAGCCTGGAAGTCCGTAAAGCACGAGCAGCTTGAAACTTCGAGCCACTTTTGCTGCCCCGCAGCCCAAACTTCGAGGTCGAACTGCTTTGCGTGCGGGAAGCCGATGTCGCCCGTGCAAATCATCAAGACGCGGTAGGGCAATTCGAGCTTTTGCAAAATTCTTTCGGCGTCGAGGCGCAGCTTTTCGAGCTCGTCCATCGAGGTGTCGGGGCGGACCCATTTTACAAGCTCGACCTTGTCGAACTGGTGCAGCCTGTTCAAGCCCCTGACGTCCTTGCCCCAGGAGCCCGCCTCGCGGCGGAAGCACGGAGTGTAGCCGCAGTGGTATTTTGGCAAATCCTTTTCGTCGAAAGTTTCGTTGCGGTAGAAATTCGTAAGAGGAACTTCGGCTGTGGGTATCATGTAAAAATCGTCCTGGGCGTCGTGGTACATCTGCCCTTCCTTGTCGGGGAGCTGGCC
>JAFXRX010000232.1 GCA_017526045.1 Opitutales bacterium | reverse complement strand
CTTCGCCTCGCCGCCGGAGGCGATGATTTTTTCGCGCCTCGACCTAAGGTCGTCCATTAGTTTTTTAGATATTGCCATTTTTTATTCCTTAAAAAAGCGTTGGAATGTAATAGAATTTCGGGCATTGTCAATTATTTGCCGCTGCAGCCGCAGCCGACCTTGGCGTCCTGGCAGAATTCGGTGAGAATGCCCGCTGTGGACTTCGGGTGCAAAAACGCGATTTCCTTGTGGTGCGCGCCCGGGCGCGGAGCCTGGTCGAGAAGCACCGCGCCTTCGGCCTTCACTCTTTCCAATTCTTCAGGGACGGAGTCTGTGAAAAATGCGATGTGGTGTATGCCGCCGCGCGGATTTTTTTCGAGAAATTTTGAAATCGGGCTGTCGGGGGAGGTGGGCTGCAAAAGCTCCAGGTGCACACCGCCGATTGTGAAGAACGCCGTCTTTACCTTTTGGCTCGGCACTTCTTCAGTACCTTCGCATTTCAGCCCCAAAATCTTTTCGTAGTAGGGGAGGGCTTCTTCGATTGAGTTTACGGCTATGCCGAGGTGGTCGATTTGCTTTAACATGGAGTTTTCCTTTTTTTCTTGTTTCGTTGTTTGTATAAAATTGCGGAAAATAATTCAAAAAACTTTACTCTAAAAAACGCGCGTGTCAAGAATTGCATAATTTTTTTTGAGACGCAGGCGCGCCTTCAACTCTTCTGTTCTGTCTTAAAAAAATCTTGGTTTTTTGTTGACAGAGCCGCCAAATGATTTTTTTGTTGAAAAAGTTATTTGACCCGCTCGTTTTGCGCCGGAGCAATCCGAAAACAAGCAAAAGCGGGGGATTTTTTATACACTATAAATATCGCAAAAAAGGAAAATTATGGCAAGACCTGTAACAATCTTTACGGGGCAGTGGGCGGACATCCCGTTCGAAAAGCTCGCCCCGATGATTAAGTCAATGGGCTACGACGGCGTTGAAATCGCCTGCTGGGGCGACCACTTCGACGTCGACAAATTCGACGACGAGGCGTACCTCAAAGGCCGCTGGGCGATTCTCGAAAAGAACGGCCTCAACTGCTTTGCAATTTCAAACCACCTCATGGGGCAGTGTGTCTGCGACAGGATTGACGTCCGCCACAAGGGCATTCTCTCCGCCGAAGTTTGGGGCGACGGCGACCCCGAAGGCGTCCGCACCCGCGCGGCGGCCCAAATGGTAAAAACCGCAAAAGCCTGCGCAAACTTCATGAAGCTGCGCCCAAGCTCAATGCCCGCCTCTCCAATCGCCCCGACTGTAAACGGCTTTACGGGCTCTTCAATCTGGCAATGGCTCTATTCTTTCCCGCCCGTCCCGCCCTCGGCTATCGAGGAAGGCTATAAGGATTTCGCAAAACGCTGGACTCCCATTTTGGACGAATTCGACAAGGCTGGCGTAAACTTCGCATTGGAAGTGCACCCGACTGAAATCGCATTCGACATCGCCTCAGCCGAGCGCGCGCTTGCCGCAATCAAGAGCCACAAGCGTTTCGGCTTTAACTACGACCCGAGCCACTTCGGCTACCAGGGCGTCGACTATG
>JAFXRX010000231.1 GCA_017526045.1 Opitutales bacterium | reverse complement strand
TTGCGTGGGTAGCTTTTTGCGTTAGCAAAAAGAGCCGAGCGTAAGCGAGTGCCGAGACATTTGCGAATGCAAATGCGAGTACAACTTTGTACTGCCCCCTGAGCAAAACCGACATGGAGGGCAAGGGAAATAAAAAAACAAACTTCTTTTACGGATGCGGCGAAGCCGTTCTAACTTTAAAACAATTTATTTTTAAATTGTTTGTTTTTTCTTTCCCGCTCCTCCCCGCTTTTTCATTTTTTTGTTGACGGGATTTTGGGGGAGAGTAGATTTTCCCGAATATTGAATAATGTCGCATTGTTTTTTCCCATAACGACAACGCGGTTTTATTCTTTTTCTTTGCCCCGATTTTGCAGGGAACCAATTTCAAATACTAATCAAAATAAATATATGAAAAACAAGTGCATTACGGACGCGAACGAAGCTGTTGCTTCAGTTGCATTCAGATTGAGCGAAACTATCGCAATTTACCCCATCACACCTTCTTCGCCTATGGCTGAAACCTGCGAAGAATGGGCGGTAAAAGGCAAGAAAAACATTTGGGACACAACTCCGGAAATCTCGCAGCTGCAAAGCGAAGGCGGCGTTGCGGGCGCAGTCCACGGCGCTCTTGCAACGGGCACTTTGATGACGTCTTTCACCGCGTCGCAGGGGCTTTTGTTGATGATTCCGAACATGTACAAAATCGCGGGCGAATTGACCCCGTTTGTGCTGCACGTTTCCGCCCGCGCACTCGCGTTCCACGGCCTTTCGATTTTCGGCGACCAGGCCGACGTAATGGCTTGCCGCCAGACGGGCTTTGCGATGCTCTGCTCTAACTCCGCGCAGGAAGCGCACGACTTTGCGGCAATCGCGCACGCCTCCACTTTGGAGTCGCGCGTTCCGTTCTTGCACTTCTTCGACGGCTTCCGCACTTCGCACGAAATCAACACTTACGAATTTATCCCCGACGACGTTTTGCATGAAATGGTTCCCTATGAAAAGGTCGTCGAATTCCGCTCGCGCGCACTCAGCCCCGAGCACCCCTTCATCAAGGGCACAGCGCAGAACCCCGACGTATATTTCCAGGGGCAGGAAGCCCGCAACATTTACTACAAAAATTGCGTCGAAATCGTCCAGAAGAACATGGACAAATTCGCGAAATTGACAGGCCGCCAGTATCGCCTTTACGAATACGTCGGCGCGGCCGACGCCGAGCACGTCATTGTTGCGATGGGTTCCGGCATCCAGACAATCGAAGAAACTGTCGCATATTTGAACTCGAAGGGCGGCAAGTACGGCGCGCTCAAAGTCCGCTTGTTCCTCCCCTTCGACGCGCAGCGCCTCTTGAAGGAATTGCCCTCGACTGTCAAGACCATCACAGTCCTCGACAGGACGAAGGAGCCGGGCTCTTTGGCGGAACCGCTTTATCAGGACGTCGCCTCTGCCATCGTCGAAGGCAGAAATTCGGGCTGGACAAAAATCGACCCGGTTTTGCTCGGCGGCCGCTACGGCTTGGGCTCGAAGGAATTTACGCCCGCAATGGTTAAGGGCGTGTTTGAAAACGCCGAGAGCGCATCGCCCAAAAACCACTTCTCGGTCGGCATTGTCGACGACGTTACAAACAATTCGATTGCCTACGACGAATCTTTCGACCTCGAAAGCGACAAGGTTTTGCGCGCGGTATTCTTCGGCTTGGGCTCCGACGGCACAGTCGGCGCAAACAAAAATTCAATCAAGATTATCGGCAATGCGACCGACAACTACGCGCAGGCGTACTTCGTTTACGACTCGAAGAAGTCGGGCGGCATCACTGTTTCGCACTTGCGCTTCGGTCCGGAGGAAATCAAGGCTCCGTACCTCATCAAGAACGCGCAGTTCGTGGCATGCCACCAGTTCTCGTTCATGGACAAGTACGACATTCTCGACAGGGCGGCGGACGGCGGCGTATTCCTCTTGAATTCAATCCACGGCGCGGACGAAGTCTGGAACTACCTCAACCGCGACGTACAGCAGAAAATCATTTCCAAAAAATTGAAGTTCTACGTAATCGACGCCTACAAGGTTGCCAAGGAAACCGGCATGGGCGGCCGCATCAACACAATCATGCAGACTTGCTACTTCGCGATTTCCGGCGTGCTGCCGCGCGAAGAGGCCATCGCAAAGATTAAGGCTTACGCGGAAAAGACCTACATGAAGAAGGGCCAGGCGGTTGTCGAAAAGAACTTTAAGGCAATCGACGCGTCCGTGGCGAACCTCCACGAGGTGAAAGTCCCCGCCGAAGTTTCTTCCGAGCGCGGCTTCCCGAAGGCTGTCGCAGACGAAGCTCCCGACTTTGTAAAGCGCGTAACGGCAATCATGATGAGCGACAAGGGCGACTCTCTGCCTGTTTCGGCAATGCCCGTTGACGGCGTATGGCCCGCGGCGACCACCAAGTGGGAAAAGCGCAACATCGCAATCGAAGTTCCCGCATGGAAGCCCGAGCTTTGCATACAGTGCGCAAAGTGCGCGACAATCTGCCCGCACGCCGCAATCCGCGCAAAGTTCTACCCGACAGAGCTTCTCAAAGACGCCCCCGCAACATTCAAGAGCGTCGCATTCCGCAGCAAGGACAACCCGAACTGCTCTTTCACAATCCAGGTTGCGGCGGAAGACTGCACGGGCTGCGGCTTGTGCGTGTCGGTCTGCCCGGCAAAGAGCCGCACGGAAGAAGGCGTAAAGGCGCTCAATATGACTGCGCAGGAACCAATCCGCGAACAGGAGCGCGACAACTTCAAATTCTTCCTCGACCTCCCCAACCCCGACCCGCTGAAGCTTACGGACTCCGCAAAAGACGTTCAGTTCCGCCAGCCTCTCTTCGAATTCTCGGGCGCGTGCGCGGGCTGCGGCGAAACTCCGTACATCAAGATGCTAACACAGCTCTTCGGCGACCGCCTTTTGATTGCAAACGCGACGGGCTGCTCCTCGATTTACGGCGGCAACCTCCCCACGACCCCGTACGCCACAAACAAGGACGGCAGGGGCCCCGCATGGGCAAACTCGCTGTTTGAAGACAATGCGGAATTCGGCTTGGGCTACCGCATTTCCCTCGACGCCAAAGAAAAAATGGCAAAGGAGCTCTTGGCAAAGCTCTCTTCAAAAATCGGCGACGACTTGGTAAAGTCGATTCTCGAAGCCGACCAGTCAAACGACGCGGGCATCGCCGCGCAGCGCGAAAGAGTTGCGGCTTTGAAGGCTAAGATTGCAAACGACGCAAGCTTTGAGGCGAAGGCCCTCTTGCCGATTGCCGACGACCTCGTCGAAAAGGCTGTCTGGATTATCGGCGGCGACGGCTGGTCTTACGATATCGGCTACGGCGGCCTCGACCACGTCTTGGCAAGCGGCAGAAACATCAACGTCCTGATTTTGGATACGGAAGTTTACTCCAACACGGGCGGCCAGATGTCTAAGTCGACACCGATTGGCGCGGTTGCAAAGTTCGCGACAAAGGGCAAGTCGACCCCCAAGAAGGACATCGGCATGCTCGCAGTCGGCTACGGCAACATTTACGTCGCGCAGGTTTCGATGGGCGCGAAGGACACGCAGGTTGTGCAGGCTATGCGCGAGGCTGAAAGCTACAAGGGCGCGTCTTTGGTAATTGCCTACTCGCACTGCATTTAGCACGGCTTCAACTTGGCAAGCGGCGCGGAACACCAGAAGGTTGCAGTTGACAGCGGATACTGGCCGTTGTACCGCTACGACCCGCGCAAGATTGCGCTTGGCGAAAATCCGTTCAAGCTCGACTCCGCGGATCCGAAGCTTCCGGTAATGGAGCACATGAAGAACGAAAACCGCTTCAAGCAGCTGATGGCTTCAAATCCCGCAAGGGCTGAGGAATTGGCGAAGGAGGCGCAGGCGTTTGTGGACGCACGTTGGGCCAAGTATAAATACCTTGCAAACAAGTAGGGACGGAAGCGGCAGAAAGCTCTGAAATTGGGCAATCTGCTGCGTGAAAAATAAAGCCTGCTCGGTCAAGTACTATTTTGGTAC
>JAFXRX010000025.1 GCA_017526045.1 Opitutales bacterium | reverse complement strand
CCCTGGATTGATTCGATTGTGGGAACGGACAATGCGCCGATTTCGGTCTTGAAAGTTTCGTTTTTGTTGAAGCGCGGATTTTCAAGATAGCGCTGGTACATCGCAGTCGGGAACCAGTCGTAGGGACCGCCGGAGTTGAAGCCGTACTTGTCGCCCGAATTTGCCTGGTAGTGGCGCAGGGGGTCGAGCTCCAAAACGAGGGCGCGCATTTTGTCGTTTAAATATTTCGGAGGCGTCGCCTCGTTTCTGCCGCACCAAAGCACGATTGAGGGGTGGTTGCGGTAGTTTAAAATCTTGTCGCGCATGTTTGCAAGATACACGGGGATGTTCTGGGGCTCTGCGAACTGCCAGAATTCCTCCCAAAGCATGATGCCGTACTTGTCGCAAAATTCGGCGAGCTCGTCGGTGCGGCTTTGCCCGCCCCAGTTTCTAATCATGTTGTAGTTGGCGTCGCGGTGCATTCTTACCTGCGTTTCGAGCCTGTCGCGGTCGAGGCGCTTCAGGGCTTCGTCCATGCCCCAGTTGCCGCCCTTCATGAACACGCGCACGCCGTTTATTGAAAGGGCGAAATTCTTGTTGCCCTCCTCGAAATACTCGAATTTGCGGATGCCGAAATTCAGGCTTTTGGCGTCGCTTTCCTCGCCGTTTACATTGGCTTTGATTGCGAGATTGTAAAGCTCGGGCTTGCCCAGGCCGTTGCACCACCAGATGCGCGGCTTCAGGATTTTGAGGTTTGCAAATTCCTTCGGCGTGAAGCTTACAACCGCGCTTTCCCACGGTTTTAGCTCGACTTGCTTTTCAAGCTTTATGCTTTCAAACTCGACGGATACAACCGCCTTTTTCGGATAGTCACAGACGTTCTGCACGGGGACGTCGATGGAAACTTCCGCAACGTCGAGCTTCGGCAGGTTTGGCAAATCCGTTTTTACATACGGGTCTTTTATTATTACGTCGCCGCTTGTTGCGATGTACACCCTATTCCAGATGCCGCTGTTGCGGTCGCGGATACCCGACTGCCAGTCCCAGCCCTGGGAGCTCGAAAAGCTCGCAGCGTCCATGCAAGATTCGCCGCCGCAGGGGCCGCTTGTCGTGCCCATGGTGTGCTCGGAGGGAACGCCGGGGTTTGGCGGAGGCGAGACTCTTACGGCTATCACAGTCTCCTTGCCGGGGTCGACGCGGTAGTCTTTTGTGATGTCGAAATTTTCCCTGATGAAGGCGCCGTTTATGTTGCCGAGCTTTCTGCCGTTCACCCAGACTTCGGAGTTGTAGTTGACGCCCGTAAATTTGAGCCAAATGCGCTTGCCCCTGAAAGTTTCGGGGATGTTTACCGCAGTTCTATACCACCAGTCTTTGCGGCACAAGCTCTCGGGGATTTTTTCCGGGCGGTTGTTTTCGTCGTAAAGCGGCTCTTCGTAAACCTTGTTGTTGACAAGCGTCGTAAGAATAGTGCCGGGGACAGTCGCCTCGTACCACTTTTGCGGCTCGTAGTTTTGCGTGGAAACCCTCTTGCCCTCGGCGGGGAGCTTCGTCTGGCCCTGCTCGAACCATCCCCCCTCGACCGCTTCGGCATGGACGATTTCCGCGTCCTGCATTTTCCAATTTGAATTAAGCTCGAATTGATTTAAATTCTGCGCATGCGCAGCGGCAAAACCAATAAGAGCCCCCACTCCCATTACACATATTTTTGTTGGTTTCATACGCGTTAAAATATGCAAAAAAACTTTTTCCGCTGTCAAGTTTTATCTTTTAAAAGCGGCGTTTTATATTATTAATCAGCGCGTTGCAAAAATTCTTAAGGCTCTTTTATGCTTCCAATTAAAATTTATTTTGCGGGCTGCCTTAGCTCTTTTTTTAGATTGTCGAGCCACTCTTTGTCTGGCGGCAAAACATCGCCGTATTCAATGCTAAGCTCGGTAATTGTCCTGCCGCCGCGCAGGAAATCGGTGTTGCGAAGCTTCTCTTTGTTTTCGGCCGCCTTTTGCTTGTCGGGCGCAACGCCGATGCCCTTGTCGTAAATGTAGGCGTATGTCAGGGCGGCGTTCAATTTGCTGCCCTTGCCTTCGGCGATTTTTAAAAGCCTCAAAGCCTCCTCGGCGTCGGGCTCGACGCCCGCGCCTGCAAGCAGGTGGTGCGCCTTGTGAAGAATTATCACAACGTCGCCCGAATCCGCCTT
>JAFXRX010000230.1 GCA_017526045.1 Opitutales bacterium | reverse complement strand
TCGAGATTTTCGAGGTAGAAGTCGAAATTCGCCGCCGAGGGCGGGGCTTTGTAGAATTTGCAATAGGCGCAAGTTCGGGCGCAAAAGGGCACGTGGACGTAAATTGCCGCCTCTTTTGCGCAATTTTTGAAAATATCTTTAAGTTTGTCTTGCACTCTTAAAAGAAATATTTAAAACTTTCATTCAATTTAAATGGCAACAACTATGAATATTGTAAAGACTTTTAAACTATTGGGCGGCGCGGCTGCAAGCTTTGCTCTCTTTGGCTGCGCTTCCACCATAACAAATCTCTCGCCCGAAAAATTCCCGCAAAACCCGTCGGGCATCTACACGCTCAGCATGCGCGCGCACATCAACGACGGCGGCGTGGTCAAGGGCTCGGTAAAGCCGTTTATCGTAATCGACGAGCAGATTTTGCCCATGCGCGAAATTTCCTCGCGCCCGTCCGATAGAATGTACGAATTCGACTACACAATGCCAAAGGGCAGGAAAGACGCCAAATACTACTATGTTCTGGAGTATAAGGCGGACACCGGCGCGGGCGGCATTGTGACGCGCTCTTTCCAAAGCGACAACGTCTACAACCTCAAAGTCGCCGACCGCTACATCATGAACATGCAGTTCGACCGCGGCCACATCGGCGCAGTCGTTCCGGTTGTCGGCAGAGGCTTCAACTCGCAGGATAAAATCAAGTTCGGCCCCGTTTACGCGGCGGTGGAAAGCGTCTCGCGCGACACAATAAGCTTTGTCGTCCCGCCGCTTCCCTCGGGCAAGACTTACGACGTCGAGCTTGAAAGCGCGTCGGGCAAGACTTGGATTGGCGCGTTCCGCATCGACCGCTCCGAAATCGAAATTTCCCCCGCCAAAATCGACATCAACACCGGCGACGTTGTAAACGTAATATTCAACATCGGCTTCAAGGCGGGCGAAAAGGGCTTTTACATCGACGTAAAAACGAACATTCCAAGCGCGATAACGATGGGCGAAGTTTTCGTAAAGCCCGGGCAGGACAGCGCGGTTGTTCCGCTCAAAGGCGCCTCCGACGCGACAGGCAAGCTTTACATCAACGCCAAGGGCTTTTCCGAAAAGGTCGTTCCCGTCAGGATAAGCCCCGCGCAGGTCAAGGCTGAGCCCGTCGACGCCTCGACTGTGAAGCAGGCCAAAGACCAGGTCAACGAAGTCGAAATTTCCGAAGGCAAGTAATTTTGAAAAAACCCCCGATTTTCTTTAAAAATCGGGGTTTTTTGTGCGATAATAAAACGAAAGGCAGAGCATGCAGAAGAAATCTAAAGCAAAAAAATCAGAGCCTCAAAAGCTCATGCAAAAGATAATATTGGACAGCAGCTACGACCAGCCAATCGACAGCGCGTTCTCGAATATGTCCGATAGGCTCGTGAAAATCCAGCGCGACCTTCTCATGCCCGCCATAGCCTTCGACCACTTCGGCATCCAAAACACAATAACGTTTTTCGGCGCATCGCGCATAAAATCGCCCGCGGAGGCCGAGGCGAATTTGGCTGCGCTGCAGCGCAGGGTCAAAAAGGCCGCAAAACCATCCGCCGAGCTCAAGCAAAAATTGAAGGAAGCCGAGCGCGACAAAAAAATGTCGCGCTACTACGCCATGGCGGAGGAGCTTGCAATGCGCCTTCAAGAGTGGATAAACCTCCAAAAGTTCAGCGAGAGGGACAAATACTACATCATAACAGGCGGCGGGCCGGGCATCATGGAGGCGGCAAACAAGGGCGCGTTCAAGGCGGGCGGCAGAAACATAGGCCTTACAATAACAATCCCCTCCGAGCAGCGGCAAAACGACTATGTCACAAAGGAGCTTGGCATAAACTTCCACTACTTTTTGATGCGCAAATTCTGGCTTTTGTTCTTCGCAAAGGCGATAGTCGTGTTCCCGGGCGGCACGGGCACTTTCGACGAATTTTTCGAAGTGTTCACGCTCATGAAAACCCGCAAGACCGACACCATTTTCCCGATAGTGCTCTTCGACCGCGAATTCTGGCAGAAGGCTGTCAACTTCCGCCACCTCATCGACAGCGACGTCATAACCGAAAAGGACATCAAGTTTTTCAAGTACGTCGAAAGCGTCGACGAGGCGTACGACTTCATCACAAAGGGGCTGGAAAAGCGCATAAAAGGCTGAGTTTTTGCGCGAAATTTCCGGTTTTTCGCGGCGCGGGACTTGTTTTTG
>JAFXRX010000229.1 GCA_017526045.1 Opitutales bacterium | reverse complement strand
TACAAGGTGATGAAAAAGCTGAAAGAGGAAATCGTAAAAAACAAAATAGAAGGCTACGAAAATGAACATATTTAAAAATTACGCCGAAAAAAGCCCCGACACTTTTTCGGAAAAACTGACAAAAGACCTGTTGCAGTCGCAAAAAATCATGGGCGAGGCGGCGCAAACCGCGGCGCACAAGAGAGTCGGCACGATTATCGCCCAAAGCCTCTACGAGGGCGAAAAAAAGCGCAAAAACATAAAACGCAAAGCGAAAATTCCCGGCGAATAAAAAAGCCTTCAAAAAAATTTTCCCATATCCCAAAGCCGCCTCCCCGCGGCTTTTTTCGCGCCCCGCCCCGCGCCAATCAAAAAAATTTAAAATTTGCCGAGAGATTTTTTCAAAATCCGCGAAAAAGCCGTATAACCCCAAACCGCCCAAAAACAAAGGTATATTATGAAAATAAAAAAATTCTTTTTTAACGCAATTTTCTACGCCGCCGCCATGATTTTATGCGCAGGCTGCCAAACGCTGGGCGACACAATGGTTATGCGCATTTCCGCGATGAACCCAAAAAATTTCATCGCCGCATACCTCGTAAGATACGCCGACACTGCAATATTGGCGGAGTCCGACAAAATGACAGGCGAAGAATTGATTAAAGCCGGCGACAGAGCCATGCTCTCATACCATAACGACATCGCAATACGGCTGTACCTTAAAGCCGCTGAAAAAGGCGAACCCGAAGCCTACAAACGCCTCGGAAAAATTAGAAGAAGAAATTAAATTTTTTGGCGCGGCGGATTTTTCAAAATATTTTTTTCTGAAAAATTATTTGCGCAAATCCGCGCAGAGCGTCTGGGTTGCGGAAAAAATCGGGGGCTTGCGCACGGCCATTCGCGCCTCTTGCGCCTCAAAAGAAATCGACGCGCCCTCGCCGCAATTCGAAAGCAAAATTTCGTATTTGAAATACCCGAAGTCCGACTTTTCCTTTTTTATGCGCAAAATTTGAAGGGCGTCCAAAGCGAAGCCGCGAGTGTCAAAATTCGCCTTCAAATTCCAAGCGTTTTTAAAGACGAGAGTGCATGGAGACACGGCAAATCTGAAACTATCGCCGCATTTTTCCCATTCAAAAATATAGTCGATGTCAAAAATCAAATCCGCATGCGGGAAATCAACGTCCCTGCGCCCGCCGAAAGAAAAACCCCATATGGAGCAGTCGTGAAACAGCATCCTCTCAAGCTCCGCGCCTTCGTAAAAATCTTTCATAAAAACATTTTGTTTAATTTTTCAGCCGCCGCAAATTTTGCAAGCCTTGCCCTGGTCTTTTTGCAGGGGGCGCCTTTAGTTTTTTTGTAATATTTGCACATTTTGTTGTGGCGCACCCCGCTTTCGGAAAGCCAGTATTCTTCGGCGTTGGTTTTAACTTTTATCTCCGTAGGCTTGGGAGTTGTAAAACTTACATCCGGAAGCCTGCGGGCTGCAAGAACTAAGCCGCATGCAAAAAACGCAAACAAAACAAAATATAACTTTTTCATGGTAATTTTTTTAACAGAAACCGAATGAAAAATCAATTCCCGAGATTTATTTGCACCATTTCAGCCGCCGCAAATTTTGCAGGGAATGCCTTCTGTTTTAGAGCATGGACGCCCCTTGCAATTTTTGTAGTATCTGCATTTATTGTTGTGGCGCTTGCCTGTCTTGGATATCCAAAAATCGTTTGCCTCCGCTTTTGCGCTTGCGCTTGGCGACGCAACATTCGAAGAATTTACGCTCCCCGCGTTGCCTTGCGCAAAACAAAAGCAGCCAATCGAAAATGCCAATATTGGTAAAAATAATTTTTTCATGGGATCGAAAATGTTTCCCAAATCCATTGGCGCCAAGTATCGACTTTGCCCATGTGATATTTCATAAAAAATTGCGAGTTGCTTATTAAGCCGCCCAAGTGGATCTCCCCGGAAACTTTCTTATTTTTTGCGTCGTATTCGATTTCTATACAGGAATTTTCCGAATAAAAAATGTCACGCTCGGCGGCAAGCTTCCAAGAGCCGTCCGGACACTTTTTAAACTCAAAAAACCGCTCCGTTACCCCCGGGCAGCAGCTTGACAAATACAAAACTTCGCCGTCGAAGAAAAATCTTTTTGCGATTTTCGCCTCAAATTTTTCAAAATTTTCTCCCCGCTCATACCACCCCGAAACAGCATGCCCACGCCGATTATTCTCGTAAACCGCAAACGCCGCCAAAAAGAAATCTTCATTTTGCGGCTCGTATTTTTTCACCGCCTGTTTCAATTCTTCAAACGTCAATTCCCTGTAAAAATAATAGATTGCGAGGTTTGCATTGAAAAACAACTTCTCCGACGGCAATAAAGGCTTTAATCCTGCATTTTTGCGTGTTTCGTCGCCGTTTATCAAATTTCTGAACGCGCTTTCTTCAAGCCCCATCGAAACGCCAATCGCAGTGTTTGCGGAATATGGGGAATATATGTCGCCGTTCCACGGTCTGTAAACCGGCAGACAGCCGCATAAAAAAAACGCCGCGAAAAATACAGCCAATAAATTTTTCATTTGCCCCGCCCCCCTTCGTTTTGGAAAAGCTCCTCTTTTTTGGCGAAGAACTCATCTTTTGTTATTTCGCGAAAATCTTGATTTTTCCCGTAAAAATAGGCGATTTTTTCGATTTTAAAATCCCGGTTCCCAACAAGAATCGTACTGTATACCTTCAATTCTCCGCCGTTTTTTAAAATATACCTCGAAACCTCGCGGATTTTATCGCAGCCATCGTCAGTTTTTTCGCCAATAAACTCGACGGTTGAAATCGTATTTTCCCCAATATTTCTAATCTCGTACTTGCCTATATTGCGGTAGAGGCAACTTTCAATCCAATAATGTACATCTGAAAATCTATTATTAGAATCCAGATCAATAATCCAAAAGAACTTAGTATGTACGGGCAGTAATATATTCCGATCCTCTTGATAAGGATCAAAAATCAAAAAAGTTTTGGAATATACAGGCAAGCCCGCCTCGCTGCGCTCTTTGCTAAAACGGTCGGCTACATATACATCATAAAATCTCCAATCGGGCTCCAATATTTGCGTGGGGTTTTTATTATCGAGAACGGCAAAGTTGTGAATATCGTCCGCCCACCTATAATACCACCAGCACCCGCTCAAACTTAAAGATACAAGGGGTAGGACAAAAATTTTAAAATAACGCAAGCAACAACCCATAAACAAAGATTTTACTAAATGCGTTTAATAAACGCCTCCCTCCGCTCTTTCAAGATTTTTTTGTCGGCTTTGCCTGCAATAAACAAATAATGTCTTGGCACCCGCAAAATCCCCCAGAGGCGTGGAGGTTCAAAATAAATAATGCGTTTATACCCGAAAAATCCCCCAACCGCCTTAACCGCGAATTGAGGGATGTTCAAAGTTAAGTGGACGAAGTTTTACTTTTTATCAAGCCAATCTATCTTATGAAGAGGCATCGAAAGGAACTTGTTCACCACATAAAGAACGAAGCAAAATCCACCGAAGATTACGCAGAATACGAAAATCTGTAAAATTACATCTAATATTTTTAACAGCATGGCTTTACTTCCTTTCTACGACTTCATAATCGCCCAAAATTTTTAAAAATCAACAAAAATGCAACTTCGGCGATCTGGCAACGACTTAGAGGTCGTTGTTGTGTGTAGTTTGCAAAAACAAGAGAGCCCCGAGTTCGGTGAGAACTCGGGGCTCATAATACTGGCAACGACCTACTCTCGCACCGCAGCGTGGCGGTACTACCATCGGCGGCTGAGGGCTTAACGAGCGTGTTCGGGATGGGAACGTGTGTTTCCCCTCGCCTATGATCACCAGATTCGTCAACTAAAAGTAAGTCTCACGGTTTCCCGTGTGCCAACCCTCTCGCCGCAGTTAAATTAGCAGCTTAAAACAGACAATAGCCCTTTCGCAACCTTCGTAAAACATGCCCACCAAGTCGACAGGCTATTTTAAAAAAAGTACGCAACGATTGTAAATAAACTCTTTCGGGTAATTAGTATCGGTTAGCTCAACGCATTGCTGCGCTTACACTCCCGACCTATCAACCAAGTCGTCTACTTGGCCCCTCAGGGAAGTCTTATCTTGGGATGGGCTTAGAGCTTAGATGCTTTCAGCTCTTATCCCTTCCGCACTTAGCTACTCGGCGCTACCGCTGACGCGATAACCGAAACACCAGTGGTGCGTCATTCCCGGTCCTCTCGTACTAGAGAATGAACCC
>JAFXRX010000228.1 GCA_017526045.1 Opitutales bacterium | reverse complement strand
TACGGTTGTCTCGTAGCCCTTGTCGGTTGCGTCTTTTATCATGTCGATTGCAAGCGGCAGCTGGTGGATGTAGGTCGCGACCCTTATCATGTCGAGGGGGCTTTTTTCCTTCGGCAAGATGTCGGTTTTGTAGTCGCTTTTTTCGGCGTCCGCCATTGCGCAGAGCTTGAGGTCTGTTTTGTTGTCGCCGACAATTCTGCGGATGTCGTCCTCGTCGCACGAACGCCACGCGCCGTATTTGTTCGGCGCGAAAATCTTTTTGCTGTTCTTGTAGCCGATTTCCATGTAGTCGACGCCCGAGGCGACGCACGCCTCGTAGACGGCCCTTACGGTTTTGTCTTCAAAATTGCTGTCGTTCATCAAGCCGCCGTCGCGGATTGTGCAGTCGAGCACCTTGATTTCCTTGCGGTAGCCGACCCACCTGCCCGCCGAGCTTTGAGTTTTTTCTTTTGGTTTTGCGTTCATGATAAAAAAGAATAATCTGCAATAAAAATTTATTTCCGGGCGGCTTTCAACAAAAAAGTGAGTTCCGCACCCCCCGGTATTCGGCAGAAAAAAATATCTTGAATTATGGCTATCGGCACATTTTATGTATTTTATGACGATAAATTTTCTGCCGTTTGCGTTTTTTTTGGGGCTTACGTGTATAGCCGTGGGAGCCGCAATTTATTTTGCGCCGCGCAACCCGCTGCTTGGGCTGCGCTTCAAATACACCCTTGCAAGCGGCGAGCTTTGGCAAAAGTACAACAAAATCTACGGCGTATTTTTCGCGGCGGCAGGGGCTTTATTTTGCATTGCGGCTTTAAACCGCAGCGGGGAAATTGGCGGAATGGGGCAGGGGTTCGTAATGGCCTTGTGCGTTTTTACGCTTTGTCTGATTTATTTTAGCAAAAAGGATTTTGAAAAGGCGAAGCGCGAGGGCAAAATCGACTTCGATTTCGACGAGCCCGAAAAATACTCCGCCGGCTGCGGGGCGAACTCCCAAAAAAAATCTTCGATTTTTTTCTGCGCCTTTTGCGCGTTTATAATTTTTGTTTTGTACGCATGGATTTTGCAGATAGGGCAGTTTATGCCCGAGCGTGTGGTGGCGCATTTAAACGCGGCGGGAGAGCCCGACGCATATATCGCAAGCTCCGATTTTGCCTTGATTATAAACTTTTTGTTTTGGGGGACTATTTTTTTGTGCGGGGTCTGGATTATTTTGTATTCGAACTTTTTTTCCAAAAAGCCGCGCGCGCCTTTCAGCCTGGCGGTTGCGCCGCTTGACTGCGCCTTTGCAGTGGCGGCGATGCTTTGTTCTGTAGTTGCGCTTGTAAATTATCTTGTATGCGCCATGGGCACTGCGGAGTTCGACGCTGGCAATTTTTGCGCGACAGTGCTGTTGGTTTACGGCGCGGGGTTTGGGGCGGTTTTGATTTTGATTGCCCTAAGCGGCCGCAACAAAACTCTTGCGCTGCGGAAAAAATCGGGCGGCAAAAAACGCCGCGGCAAAAAATTTTAGAAGAGGCTCGTCTGCTCGGGCAGGGGAGTTTCCGAGCGCAGCTTTTTTAGAAAGCTTGGGCGGTGCTCCGGGCACGCGCCGTAAATTAAAATGTTTTGCGAGTGCATTGGCGTGCCGTATCCCTTGTGGATTTCAAAGCCGTAGCGGGGATATTTTTGCGCGAGAGTTTCCATGTAGGCGTCCCTTGAAACTTTCGCGACAATCGAGGCCGCGGCGATTGCAAGGCTCGAGGCGTCGCCCTTTACGACCGCGATGTGGCGGTACGGAAAATTCTTAAGCTGTATGCCGTCTATTAAAACTTCCGCCCTGCTCAAATCCGAGCCGCCTTCGCCGAAGAGCGTCGCGGGCGCGGAGGATGCGGCGAGGTTCAAATTTCCGCGCGAATTTAAGGCGTCGAGGGCTCGGCGCATCGCGATTTTTGTCGCCCCCAAAATATTGTGTTTTTCGATTTCCCCGACGCTCGCCGACGCCGCCTCGAAGTCGAGGACTCCGTTTTGCCTGAGCGTAAGCAGCTTTTGAAAAAGCTCCTTGCGCGCGGCCTCTGTAAGCTTTTTGGAGTCGTTGAGATTGGCGAGTGCTTTCAGCAGATTTTCTTCGGCGTAAAATTTGTCGGGAATGCAAACGGCGGCGGCGACGACGTCGCCTGCAAGCGCGCCTCTTCCCGCCTCGTCCACGCCGACTACAAAGCGTTTTGCCCTCAGGTAAGGCTTGTCGAATTCCGCGAGATTGGCAATCATTGAGCCGCTTCTTTCAATGCTTCCTGCGCGGTTTTAAAGTGCATTTTCGCGAAGTTTGGCAGGGCGTCCGCGCCGAATTTTTTTATGATTGCAACCGCCTGCGCCTTTGTTTTCGCGCTTGCGCCCTTCATCAAATCCTCGCCGAACTGCTTTGAGAGCTTTTGCATTGCGAATATGTAAGTCGCCCTCGCGATGATTGAGGCGGCGGCGACGACGGGGTCTTCCTCCGCCTTTGTCTGCATTTTCAAATTGAAGTCTTTTGTGCCGTCAGTTTTGAGCTGGCGCTGCACAAGCGGCTGCTTTGTGAACTGGTCGAGCATGCCCCAGGGCACATGGCGCTCGGCAAGCGCGCCTTCAATCGCCTTTGCGTGCATCCAGGCGAGCATTTTGTTGAGGTTGCCGAAGCGGCGGTAGAGGTCGTTGTACTTTGCCATGTTCGCGTAGCTGACCTTCACGACGACGCCTTTTGTGTCGCGGATTTTTTTTGCCATGCCAAGAGCCGCCTTGTCGCTCGAAACTCTTTTGGATTCTTTGAGGCCGTCCTCCTGCCACTGCCTGACTGCCTCGGCGTCGGCGATTACGCAGGCGGAGACGAGCGGGCCGAAGAGGTCGCCCTTGCCGCTTTCGTCTATTCCCGCGTGGGCTTCGTACCATTCTGGGTGGCGCGCCTCCTCGTAGCCGAATTCCGCAACGCCGAAAATTTCGGGCTCCAAGACGAACATCACAAAGTCCTCAGTGCCCTTGCCCTGCACGACGAGCTTGCCCGACTTGTATGCCACCACGTTTGTGTCGCGGTTTTTGTAGGCGAAGGCGGAATAGTCCACTTTGTAGGGGGCCCACAGGTGCGAGTTTAGCCACTCCTCAAGCTTTTTCATTTGCGAATTGTCTATGGGGTGGGTGTAGAGGGTTTTCTTTTTCGGCTCGAGCTGTTCGGCGAGATCTGCGTAGGTTTTGGGTTTTTTCATGGTAAAAAATTTTTCGGCATTGGCTCTTAAAAATAAAAAAGCGCGCGAAGTGCATTATCGCAAAACCGCGCGCCTCTTCAACAAAATTTTTGCCAAATTCTACCAGGTCGGCTCGACGAGCAGGTTGTTGTATTTTTTCATTTCCTGGATTGTAATCCAGACGATGCTCGCCTCGTTGTTGGCGGCGGCGATTCCGACTTCGTCGGTCTTTGCGTTGTAGCCCACTACGAGGTAGGAGGTGTTGCCCCTAATTCCCTGCTGCGAGACGTTCGGCTTGTAGCCTTTTTGCGCGATTAGCTTTTTCCAGTCGTCGGTTTTCGCGCTTTTGCGCTCCTCGCTTCTTGCGGCGAGATAGCTTGAGAGGTTGCTGTCTTCCCAGCAGAACCAGTAGAGGGGCACGCCCGACTGGATTTTCTGCTTTATCACCACTCCCGTAGTCGGGATGGGTTTGAGGCGGCATGCGTGCTTGCCCATTGCGGAATTTAAGGTTTTGACAAAGTCGTCGGGGCGGTTTACCGCGTCGACATTTTTTGCGCCGAGAGTTGCGTCCACCTCTTTCAAATTCACCCAGGGCATCAAATATCCGATTACCGAGTCGAGCATGCGCGGAAAGTTTACGCAAAGCTCTTTTGAAAGCGGAATGCCGCTTATGATTGTGTCCCCGTTAGAGAGGGTGCGGGCTCTCTTTTTGAGGGCGTCCTTGTCGATTTTAAGCTCCGCCTTCGTTTTGCCCGCCTTTGCCTCCGGCGCGGAAATTGCGGTTTGCGCGCCTAAGGCGAACGCCGCCGCAATCAAAAAAACAGCGATTATTTTTTTCATGTTTCCCCCTTGAATATATAAATGTGTTTTTTGTTAAACGATGTTTTTCATATAAAAACGATGTTTGTTTGTCGAGAACTTTTTTCTTAAAAAACTTGCCAAAGCATTTTATATGCTTAGTGTCTTTTTGTTAAATGTAAAAGGGGAGAGCGTTTTGAATTACCAGATATTTGACACAAACGCGATATTGCTTGGCCTGCTTTCCGCAATGCTTGCGGCGGAATGCATAATATTGTTTGTCAAGTCGCAGTCCCTGCGCCGCAAGATGGACTCCCTTATAGAAAACGTTTCCGAGGACGCCAACTCAAAATTGCAGGAGCGCAAAACCGAGCTTGAAGCCGCCCTAAAGGAGCGCGCGCAAAACCTCGAAAACGAATACCGCACGCTGCTTGAAGACGCCCGCAAAAACAACGCCGAGCTCGAGGAAAAAATGCAAAAGCTCTCCTACGGCGTCGAAAAGACGAGGCTTGCCGAGCACCAGGCTGCGGACGAGGCCGCCGCGTACGTAAAAATGCGCGAAAACTGCAGGCGCCTCGAAAAGGAATATTCCGACAAGCTCGCGGGGCTTGCGAATTTGGACATCGAAAAGCTTTACGAGGAGGCGAAGCGCGAAATCGGCAGGAAGTGCGAGGAAGACCTCGCCTTTTACCGGGCGGAGATTTTCAAAAAATCCGGCAAGGACTTGGAAACCGAGGCGAGGCGGATTTTGCTCGACGCAATTTCAAGAAGCGCGCTGAGCGTCAACGCCGAGACAAACGCCTGCATTGTAAAGCTGCCAAACGAGGCGATGAAAGGCAGGCTCATCGGCAAGGAGGGGCGCAACATCCGCTCTTTCGAGGCTGTGAGCGGCACGACTTTGGTCATCGACGAGACGCCCGACTCCGTAATGATTTCGTGCTTCGACCCCGCCCGCCGACAGACGGCGAAAATCGCGCTTGAAAAGCTCGTCGCCGACGGGCGCATAAACCCCGTGAGCATCGAGGCGGCTTTCGAGGACGCCAAGCAAAGCGTGGAAAAATCGAGCGCCGAAAGCGGCGCGGAAGCCGCCGAAAGGCTCAACATAAAGGGCTTGCATCCGGAGATTTTGTCGAAGCTTGGCATGCTGCGCTTTCATTTGTCGCTAAACCAAAACACGCTCGAGCACAGCATGGAGGCGGCTTTGATTGCGGGGCTAATCGCCTCCGAAATCGGCTGCGACGTTTCAATCGCGCGCCGCGCCGCGCTTTTGCACGACATTGGCAAGGCGACCGACGGCGAGCTTTCGCACGCCCGCGAAGGGGCGTCGTTTTTGCACAGGCTCGGCGAGGACGACATTGTAGTCAGGGCGGTCGAGGCGCACCACAACGAAATTTCCGACGGCGGCATATACGGGGCGATAGTCCAAATTGCCGACTCGATTTCCTCCACGCGCATCGGCGCGCGCATGACGCCCGTGGACAGCTATTTTGAAAGAATGAAGAGCCTCGAGGAAGTCGCGACTTCGTTTGACGGGGTTATGGGCGCGTACGCTTTGCAGGCGGGCAGGGAGCTCAGGGTGATTGTGGAGCCCGAAAAAATCGACGACGTTGCGGCGGCGAAGCTTGCCGTCCGCCTGCGCGAGGCTCTATCGCAAAAAATCGACCATTCCGTCCCCGTAAAAATTACGCTGATACGCGAGCGCAGGTTTGTCGAGACCCTGCAATAAATTTATTCCGCCTCGAAGTCCATGCCGCTTTTGGCTGCCTGCGAGTGCTGCTTGTTCCGCGGGATGCTGTAGATTTTCCCGCCGTAAAAATATCTCGCGCCGGTTTGCTTGAACGAAAAGGGCACGTTTGCCTCGACGCACTGCCTCCTCAGGCTTTCGACCCACTCGTGCCTGCAAATCCGCGCGTTTGGCCCCGATTCGCCGCCTGCAATTACGCGCTTTATTTTGCCCGTTTTAAGATACTTTTTTATGTCCAAATTTTCAAGCAGCGGCTCGCAGGTTATCTCCCTGTTTTTTATGGGCGCATCCAGCAGAATGGGCAGGCGGAAGTCCGCGCGCTTTTGGTTTTCGCAAGTCGAAATTATTGTCACGTTTTCATAGCCGTCCGCCCAGTCGGCGGGCAGTTTTTCATAGAAGCGGTGTATGCGCTTTGTGATTATGCAAAAATGCAAATCGGGTCTCGCCTTTATTATTTGCCAAGCCTGCGCGCGCCAGGGGTCGGCGTCCTCCAAAAAGAAGTCGGAGCTTAGGCATGTGTAAACTCTCGCAAGCGGCGGGATTTTAAGCGAGCCGCTTTTGTTGCGCTTGAGCGGCAAAAAAAAGTCTTTTGTCTTTTCCACGATTTCCGGATTTTTGCCGAAGCTTGAATCTATGCGGTAGACGTAGCAGTTGAGGCAGCCTTCGCTTATTTTTCGGCAGCCGTGCCACGGATTCCACAAGTCGATTTCTTTTGCCATAAATTTTTTTGGGGCGGATATTTTTGAATTTTATTTTCCGCCCGCAAAAACGCCACAAAAAAAAACCTCCCAAAAATTTTTGGGAGGCTTTTTTGCTTTTGCAAATTTCTTATTCTGTGTAGAAATTCTTGATTGCGCCGAGCATCGAGGAGTGTTCTTTCTTGTCGATGGAGCCTTCCTTGTGCATGTCGTCAGCCTTGATAACGGCGTCGAGGTAGCCGTCGCTGGGCTTGTCGCCGGGAGTTTCCGGAAGGAATGCCGGATAGAGCTTTACCTTGAGGGGGTTCGGAGACAATTCCATGTAGTAGCCGGCGTCAACCAGCGGGCCAAACTTGATTTGGGGAAGGTCCGAAGTTGTCGCGAGGGTGTAGGAAACGTCTTTGTAGCCAGCCTTCTTGATTGTAATCTGGTGCGTCGAGTCCTTGTCGAGGCGGATTTCGCAGGGGGTTTGGCCCACAACTTCGCCGCCGATGACTACGTCCGCGCCTGCGGGGCAGGAGCAAACAGCAACTTTTTCAGTCGAGCAGCCGAACAATGCGGCGGCTGCCAATGATAATGCCAAGAATTTTTTCATAATGATTATATTGTTTTGTTTTTAAAAATGCTATCTCTTGAATTGATTGATAAACTTTCTGACAATTTATGCGCAATTCGTCAAGTTTTTAGTTGATTTTTTTTTATTTTTTTGGGGAAAAGCGCAAAAATTAAAGCATTGAAAGCTCTTTTGAGCGTTTTTCGGCTGCGGCGAGGGCGTCTTTTACGGTTTTTCTGAAATTGTTTGCCTTGAAGACTTCCAAAGCTGCGAGGGTGGTGCCGCCCGGCGAGCAAACCGCGTCGCGCAATTCCTCGGCGGAGCGGGTGTCTTTTTCAAGCAGCATCGCGCTCCCCAGAAGCGTCTGGATTGAAAGGAGGGTTGCGGTTTCGCGGTCGAAGCCCAATTCTTCGCCGGCGGCGGCGAGGGCGGCGGCGAATTCAAACACGTAGCCCGGGCCGCTGCCCGAGAGCGCGGTTACGGCGTCGAGCTTGGCTTCGGGGCATTCTATCACTTTGCCGATTGCGCTAAGGACGCTTTTTACGATTTTCTCCTGGGCTTCGTCGAGCGGGGTTTCGGGCGCGAAGCAGGAAATCCCCTTTGAAATCAGCGCGGGCATATTTGGCATTACCCTTACGATTTTGCCTGCGTTGGGGAACCTCGCGCGCAGTTTTGAAATTGTGGTGCCCGCGAGTATGGAAATCAAAACGTCTATTTTTTTGTTTCCGATTACCGCCGCGACTTCGGCGAGCTGCTGGGGCTTGCACGCCAAAACGACGGTCTGGGCGTTTATGTTTTCGATTTTCGGGGTGTAGCTTATGCCGGTGTTTTGCGCGAGAATTTTGCCGGTGTCGTCCGCGCCGCTTACGCATTCGATGTCCCACGGGGGCATCGAGCCGCTTTTAATCATTCCGGACACAATGGCAGACGCCATTTTGCCCGCGCCCACAAATGCAAATTTTTTCATAGAGTAAAAAATCCTTTCTGTAATTGAAATAAAGTTTTTGGGCGGATTTTTTTCAAGCCAAAATTGCGCGTTTTTTAAAAAGAGTTTTTTTAAAGGCGGCTATTTTTGCAAATAAAGACTTGAAAGAGGGGATGTTTTTGTTAAATTGAAATCCCAGTTAGCGCAAAAATCTTAAAAGCTTAAATTATAATTTATGGCAAAAAAAACCTCATCAAACCCCGCGGGCGAATGCAAATTTTTTGTAAAATCGTCGGTGAAAGAATTTAAAAACGCCATCCTTTGGCACTTGGAACGCTCGCTGGCGCGTTCGAGCGTGCGCGCGACCCCGCGCGACTGGTGGCTCGCGACGGCTCTTGCAGTGCGCGACGAAATCATAGGCAGATTTATTTCCACAATGTCGCGCCAGTACGACAGCAACGCCAAGCGCGTCTACTATTTGTCGCTCGAATACCTCATGGGGCGCCTTACCGAAGACACCCTGACAAATTCGGGGCTTTTGGACGTCGCCAGAGGCGCGCTCAAAGAGCTCGACCTCGACTTCGACGCGATTATGAAAAGCGAAGTCGACATGGGCTTGGGCAACGGCGGCCTGGGCAGGCTTGCAGCGTGCTTTCAAGACTCTTTGGCGACTTTGGACTATCCCGCAGTCGGATACGGCATCTTGTACGAATTCGGGCTTTTCACGCAGAGCTTTGACGGCGGCAGGCAGATAGAGTCGCCTGACAACTGGCTCAAATTCGGCTCCCCCTGGGATATTGTCCGCCCCGAATACACTGTCAAAGTCGGCATCGGCGGCAGGGTGGAGGGGACGATGTCCTCGACGGGCGACTGGTCTCCGCACTGGATTCCCGCGGGCGAGCTCTTGGGCGTGCCCTGGGACGTCCCCGTCGTCGGCTACGGCGCGGGCACTGTGAACTTCCTGCGCCTGTGGGAGTCTCGCGCCACAAACGAGCTCGACTTGAACGCGTTCAACAACGGCGGCTACACGCAGGCCGTCCACCAGAAGGCGATGTCTGAGACGATTTCAAAAGTCCTCTATCCCAACGACAAGACTGAAAACGGCAAGATTTTGCGCCTGATGCAGCAGTACTTCTTTGTTACATGCTCGCTGCAGGACATCATACGCCGCTTCAAAAAATTAAACGGCAACAACTGGGACGTATTCGCAGAAAAAGTGGCAATCCAGCTGAACGACACGCACCCGGCAATCGCAATCCCCGAGCTCATGAGGCTTTTTGTTGACGTCGAGGGCTTGGGCTGGGACAGGTCTTGGGAAATTTGCACGCATGTGTTCGCCTACACAAACCACACTCTTTTGCCCGAGGCTCTTGAAAAGTGGGCAGTGCCGTTCTTTGAAAAACTTTTGCCGCGCCACTTGCAGATTATTTACGAAATCAACGCGCGCTGGCTTAGGCACGTCGAAAGCATTTACGGGGCGGACTCCGACAAAATCGCGCACCTTTCAATAATAGAGGAGGGCTCGCCGAAGATGGTTAGAATGGCTTATCTTTCGGTTGTGGGCTCGCACAGCGTAAACGGCGTCGCGGCTTTGCACTCGCAGCTTTTGAAGGAGAGCGTTCTGCGCGACTTCTACCAAATCACTCCCGAAAAATTCAACAACAAGACAAACGGAATAACGCCGCGCCGCTGGCTCAAAACCGCCAACGAGGGCCTTGCCGACTTGATTACCCAAACCCTGAAAAGCGACACTTGGCCGAAAAATCTCGACGAATTAAAGGACCTCGAAAAATTCGCGGACGATTTCGATTTCCAAAAGAAATACATGAAAATCAAGCGCGACAACAAGGTTCGCCTCGCAAAAATCGTCAAGGATCTTTGCGGCGTCGAGCTCGACCCCGACGCGATTTTCGACGTGCAAATCAAGAGGCTGCACGAATACAAGCGCCAGCATCTTAATTTGCTCTACATCCTCACTCTCTACCGCCGCCTTCTGCACAACCCCGATGCCGACATCTCCCCGCGCGCGTTCATTTTCGGCGCGAAGGCTGCCCCGGGCTACGACCTTGCAAAGAACATAATTTGGGCGATAAACACAGTCGCCAATGTCATCAACAACGACCCCCGCATCAAGGGCAAGCTCAAAGTCGCCTTCATTCCCAACTACAACGTCTCCCTTGCAATGGACATCATTCCCGCAGCCGACGTCTCCGAGCAGATTTCCACCGCGGGCAAGGAGGCTTCGGGCACGGGCACCATGACGCTCGCTTTAAACGGCGCAATAACCATCGGAACGCTCGACGGGGCGAACGTCGAAATTTTGGAGGAAGTCGGCCAGGACAACATCTTCATTTTCGGGCTGAATGTCGACGACGTCCAGAAGCTCAAGGCGGAGGGCTACAACCCCAGGAATTGGTACGACGCAAATCCGAACTTGAAGGCGGTTTTGGATTGGCTTGTCTCCGACTATTTTATGCCCGGCAACACTTCCGCTTTCGAGCCGCTGCGCAAGTCCCTCCTGGACTGGGGCGACCAGTTTATGGTTTGCGCCGACTACCAGTCGTACTGCGACGCCCAGGACGAGCTTGGCGAAGCTTACAAGGACAAGGCGCGCTGGGCGAAAATGGCCATTTTAAACACCGCGAGAATGAGCAAGTTTTCAAGCGACCGCACCATCGAGGAATACGCGCAGGATATTTGGCATCTTGAAAAGCTGCCGCCGCGGGCAAAATAACGGCGAAAATGTCGGAAGAGTCCATAGGCGAAAGGATAAAGCGCGCCTTGCAGCGGGTTGAAAAGGCGACGGTCGATGTGATTTACGACCGCCGCAAAGACACCCCCGCAAAAATCTACGGGGCGTTTTTGAAGGCGCTTTCGTGGGCGTATTGCGGGGCGGTCGAGCTGCGCTACAAGATGTATAAAAACAGGATTTTCCGCGACAGCCCGCTCGGATGCCTCGTAATCGTCGTGGGCAATTTGACTGTGGGCGGCACCGGCAAAACTCCGGTCGTGGAAAAATTCGCGCGCGAGTTGACGCTCAAGGGGCGCAAGGTCGCAATTCTAAGCCGAGGCTATAAAAGCAAGTCCGACGGCGCGCTGAAAAAGCTTTGGCGGTGGATAAGCAACGGCGAGCTGCCCAAGCCCAAAGTCGTAAGCGACGGCAAAAATATTCTGTTAAACTCCGAATTCGCGGGCGACGAGCCTTTCATGCTTGCGCGCAACCTCCCGGGCGTCGTCGTGGTCGTCGACAAGAACAGGGTAAGGGCGGGCAATTTCGCCATAAAGGAATTCGGCGTCGACACAATTATTTTGGACGACGGCTTCCAGTATTTGCCGCTCAAGGGGCACATGCAGCTTCTGCTTGTCGACAAGACAAACCCCTTCGGCAACAAGTCGCTGCTGCCGCGCGGCATTTTGCGCGAGCCCGTTTCGCACCTCAAAAGAGCCTCTTATATATTCCTTACAAAAAGCGACGGCAGCCGTGACATTGAGCTTGAAAATTTCATTCGCCGCTACAACACAAGCGCGGAATTTATCGAGTGCGCGCACCGTTCCAAGCACCTCGTCGAATTCCATTCGATGAAAACCGAGCCAATCGAAATGCTGAAGGGCAAAAAAGTCGCGTACTTTTGCGCGATAGCAGCCCCCGCGAGCTTCGAAAAGTTTCTGGTGGAGGCGGGGGCTGAAATTGTCCACAGCGAGCACTTCCTCGACCACCACCGCTTCTTCAAGTCGGAGCTCGACGAGTTTTTCGAGGAGGCTGTCGCGGCGGGGGCGGAGTTCGTCCTTACCACAGAAAAAGACGCCGTGCGCATCGACTTGAATTATAAAAACGCGCTTCCTTTTTACTATACCCGCCTCGAAATTGAAATACTTTCGGGCACGGGCGGATTTGCCGCGGCTGTCGAGCGCATCTGCTTCAAGCGCGATGTGGAGTAGGGCGGCGCAGAAGCTCCTTTTTGCGCAAAAAATAAAAAAAGAAAAAAAAAAGCTTTACAATTTTCTAAAAAAAGTTAATCCTATTATCATTATGAATATAAAGAAAACATTTTTGGTATCAGTATCAGCAATCTTGATGGCGGCCTCCGCTTTCGCTTACAGCAAAAAGCAGGAAGGCGAAGCCAACCTCGGCCGCATGTACGTCGAATTGGGCGGCGGCGCGTCTTTCACAGACATGAAAGACCCGACCCACGACTCCAACCAAGTCGGCGCGGTTGCAAACGCACTCTTCAATGTTCCCATTTTCAAGCCGGGCGTAAACACCTTGGAAGACATCGACTGGCTCGGCTTGGACATGTTCGTAAACCTCGGCTACGGCTATTTGGACATTGACTATTACGACGAAGACGAAGGCGACCCCGACGCCAATATCCGCAACAACCAGTTCGATGTAACTGCAGGCTTGAAGCCCTACCTTTGCTTCAAGACAGGCTGGTCGTTCATCCAGGCCATCAAGCCCTTCGCGTACGGCTCATGCGGCTACCAGTGGAACACCGGCTCTTTGAGGATCAACGGCGAAAAATTCTCCGGCGATTTCCTTAACACCTTCGTATATAACTACGGCGGCGGCGTTGAAATCGTATTCAACGAAGGCTTCTCTCTCTCCGGCAAATATCTGTGGCACTCCGCTTCCGACCGCGATTTCAGCACATACCGCACAGTTGACGCAGAGTTGACATACTGGGCAAACTCCATTGTTGCCTTCTCGGTATTCGGCGAATGGAATTTCGGCAACGACTCCATCAAGCACGCTAAGACTTTCGGCTTGAAGGTTCGTTTTGGGTTTGGCCGCTAATCTAATTCTACACGCATTTAAAAAACGCCAAGCAAACAATTATTGCTTGGCGTTTTTTTGGTTTAGGGAGGCATGGGGACGGGAGCGAAATAAAAGAGCTTTAAACTTCATATAGCTTCGGGATCAAAAAAGCCTGCTTAGTCGAGTATGTCTTTATACACTCCGTGCGCAGGCTTTTTTGCTGTCCTCGCTCTATTTTGTTTAAACTCTTTTCTTTGCGCTCCCTGCCAACAGTAAAAACATGGGGACGGGAGCGAAAACCTACTTTTTCGCACTCACTGTGTATCCAGACTTAGATGAAGGGCACACACAAAGTCCCAAATGTATAATTAAAAAAGTGGGCGCAAAAAAAAGCGGGGAAAAATTTTCCCCGCGGTGAAAACAGAATTTTTCCCTATTGTATTGCGTACAAATTCAAATCGTAGTCGCAAAAATTCGGATTGAAGGCGTTGAAGTGGTCTTCGTATTCGCTCAATGCAAGAGTCGCGTTTTCGATTTCCTGAAATTCGCAGGCAATCTGCATGACGGCGTCGGGCTTGTTCAGAAAAACTGTGAATGTAAGCGCCGCGCAGGCCGCAACCGCGCTTATCGAGCCCGCGTAGCCGAATATGCGCCTGCGCCTAATCGCGCGGATTTTGCCCGCGACTTTTTGCGCGAAGCCTTCGCTTGCCTCGATTGGCGCGGACTTTAGCATCCCGTCTATTTGCGCGTCCAAAAATTTTTCGCGCTCGATTTTTTCAAAAAGAGACTGCGTGAAATTTTCGCCCGCCTTGACGGGTTTTTTCGCGAGAAGTTCGTCTATAATTTTGTCTGCATCCATGTCAAATAATCCTTTCCTGCAATGCCGCGCGCAGCGTCGTGCGCGCCCTGAAAATCCAAGTCTTCACCGCCCCGACCGAAGAATTCATCGCGCTTGCGATTTCCTCGTAGGAAAGCTCCTGCTGCTTCAAAAGCAAAATCGCCGTGCGCTGGTTTTCGGGCATTGAGGCTATAGTCCTTTCGAATATCTCCTCGAGCTCCGCCGTCTCCAGGTCGTAGTTCGGCGCGGAGGGGCTGTCGGTCTCGGGGTTGAGCTCGACGCTTTGTATCCTGCGCGAAGTGTTGCGGTATTCGTTTATTAGAATGTTGCGCGCTATGCTGAAAAGGTATGTCGAAAATTTCGCTTTAGCCTTGTAGCTTTCGCGCGCCCTGTAAAGGTTTATGAAAGTCTGCTGCGCCAAATCCTCGGAAGTGGAGGCGTTTGCCGTCGAGCGGTAGAAAAAATTTATCAGGGCGTTTTTCCACTTTTCAACGAGCATCCTGAAAGCGTGGTCGCTGCCGCCCGCGACTTCGAGCATCAAAATCGAGTCTTCGTCGCAAGCGCCTTTCGCGGAAACTTCCGGAGGAAAGCCGCTTTTTTGGTCTAAATTTTCTTCCATTTGCATATTATAACGCCGATTTTTTATAAAAGTTGCAATTTTTTGAAAAAAAAACTGGATTAGTTCAAAAAAAATGCTAAATTCAACCGCTTAATTTTCAATTAAAAACTTAAAAGGAATAAAAATGAGCGGATTAGTAGCATGGTCTTCAAGGGCGAAGCGTAAGCCGGTAAAAAAAGCAGCGGGCGCGAAGCCCAACGCACACAAACAGCGCGCGCTTGCGGCACGCCGTCGCAAGGAAAACGAACGTCAGGCAAAAGCTGCGCAAAAGGCGCGCAAGGCTGAAATCGCAAAGGTTGTCGCCGAGCAGAACGCGTAGTTTTGCTCCGCGCTAAAAAAATACTTGCAAAGTTTGCGCAAAGGTGTACTTTGTCCAGCTTTGAATTTATAAAAATATAGAGGAGCTTTGATTTTATCATGTCAAGAGTATGTTCAATAACAGGTAAGCGCCCGGTAAAGGGTCGCGTAATTATCCACAAGGGCCAGAGCAAGAAAAGCGGCGGCATCGGCTTGCAGCTCGTAAAGCAGAACAATCGCGTATTCAAGCCGAATGTTCAGCGCATTCGCGTGCGCCTCGCCAACGGCCAGGTAAAGCGCATGTGGGTATGCACAAAGGCAATCAAGGCGGGTCTCGTCGAAAAGGCGTAATCGCCGCTTTGGTTTTTTAATTCAATCTTTTAATGGAGACGCAAACAAAATGCGTCTCTTTTTTTGCGCTGATTTTTTACTTTTTGCGCCGAAAAAATTCCCCATAAAAAATGCTTCCGAAAAAATTTTTTCGGAAGCTTTTTTTCTTTTATATTTATAAGAACCAATGTGTCTTATTTGAGGCTTGCAGCTATTTCGCGGGCGAGGTTGTCGAAAACCTCTTGCGCCGCCGCCGAAGGCGAGTCGCTTTGCAGGGTGGGGTCGATTGGAATTTGCGCGATGACTTTTGTGGAAAGCGAGTCCGCGCAGTTTTGCGCGCCGCCCTCGCCGAAAATTTTTGCCTTCGAGCCGTCGGGCATCTGCATAAACGCCATATTTTCCACAACGCCCAAAATTTTTACGTTCGTCTTTTCGAAAATTTTCGCGCCGCGGATTGCGGTTTTTTCCGCGAGGGCGTTTGCGGTTGTGACGATAATCGCGCCGTTTAGCGGGATGAGCTGTGTCGCGCTTATGACGGCGTCGCCCGTGCCCGGGGGAAGGTCCAAAATCATAAATTCGAGCTTGCCCCATTCGACGTCGTTTGCGAACTGCTTGATTGCGCTTGTAATCATCGGACCGCGCCAGATTAGCGGCTGGGAGTCGTCCACGAGCATGCCCATCGAGATTGTTTTTACGCCGCCTGTTGAGGGCGGGAAAATCTTTTCGCCGTCAGTTGTGGGCGTCGGGATTTCGCCGAAGAGGATTGTTGCGCTTGGGCCGTGGATGTCGCAGTCCATAAGGCCGATTTGCGCCTCGCCGTTTACAGGCGGATAGATTTTTGCAAGCGCCCGCGCGAGGTTTGCCGCGACGGTGCTCTTGCCGACGCCGCCTTTGCCCGAGGCGACGGCGATTTTAAATTTCGCGTTTTTGAGGGTTTCCGCGCTCGGCGTGGCCGCGGCTTGTCGAGCGGGGTCGCTTTCCAAAAAAACGATTTGCACATGCAAATCCGGATGCGCGGCTTTGAGGGCTGCGAGGGCGTCTTTTCCTATCGCATCGTTTTTTGCCTTGTCGGCTCCCGTAAAAATTCCGATTGCGGCTGTTTGCCCGTCAATGCGGACTTCCTTGACCATGCCAAAAGAGACGATGTCCTTTTCGTAGGGGGGATATTTTACTTTTGATAGCGTCTTTAAAATGCTTTCCTTGTCCATAATTTTATTTGCGGATTTTCCCACAACTAAAAAATTTTTCAAACGAAAAAACGCGCCAATTTTCCCCCCCGCGAAAAATTTTGCCTCAAAGAAATGTCTTGAAAAGCTGGCGCGAATTTTTAATTATGCAGCCGCTTAAAACAAAGGCTGAAATATGGACAAAATAAAAAATGCGCGGCAAAATATTTTGGGGCTTTGGATATGTTCGATGGCGTCTCTTGTCTTGATGGTTTTAATTTGCGTTGCGGGGAATGTGGCTGCTTTGCTGTCGTTTGTGCAGATGCTGGGATTTTGCGCGTTTTGCCTGGCCCTTGACATCTTTTTGCTTAAAAGCAAACTTGCGCGGTTCGGCTTTGCGCTTTTCGGCGCCGCGGCTTTGATTGCGGTATATTTTAGCGTTTCTTGGGGCGAGCTTTTCCTTGCGGCGTACGTTCTTGTTTTAATTTGCGCGTACCCGCTTTTTATTTCCGCAAACCCCGAAACGTTCATTGAAAAGCGCAGGGAAATTTTGCCTTTTAAATGCGTTGTTTTGTTTTCGTGCGCGACTATGCTTGTTATCGAAAACATCGAGATTTTTGCATTTCTTTCCTATGGAAACGAGGCGCAGTTTATGCTTGAACTTGGAGGCTTTGTTTTTGCGTCGAGCCTTTGGATTGGCGCGCTTAAAACAAAATTTCCGCGCCGCAGGAAAATTTTTTATGCGGTTTTTGCCGCGCCGATATTGCACGCCGCCGCGCTAATTGCGACGTTTTGCGAAATCGGATATTCCGCCGCGATATGCGCCCTGCAAATATTGCTGTTTGCCCAGACTTTTGTATATATAAAATGCTTTGCAGACTGCGCCGCCTCCGCCCGCAAAGCCTGATATTTGCTTAAAAATAAAAAGGCCTGCCATTAGGCGGGCAGGTCTTGCTTTAGGACGTCGGGCGACATTTCGTAGCTGCCTACTTTGACGACTGCGCCGCTCATTGTTATGGAATAGTCGGGCGCAATTTGTATGAAAATTTTGCCGCCCGGGCAGTGCACAGTTATGTCGGGGCCGGCAAGGCCGAGCTTGTAGGCGACAGCCGCCGCCGCGCTTGAGCTCGAGCCCGAGGCGAGCGTATAGCCCGCGCCGCGCTCCCAAATTTCAATGCGGATATTGTTGCGGTCTATTGCCTGCAAAAACTGCACGTTTGTCCTGTTAGGGAAAAGCGCCGTCATATTCTCGACAATAGGGCCAAGAGAGCAGGCAATTTCTTTTGAGACTTTTTCAAGCGGCAAAACGCAGTGCGGGTTTCCGATAGTCGCGGCGCAATATTTATAGGCTTTGCCTTCAAGAATAAATTCCTTGTTTACGACTTCGCCTTCGTTTTGCAAAACGGGAATTTTGTTTGCGTCGAAGCTTACCTTGCCCATTTCGACTGTTATGAAATCGCCGCCCTGCAAAACTTTGCACCTTACAATTCCGCCGAGGGTTTCGACGCTGAATTCGCGGTTTTCTTCGACGCGCTTTGTGTCGAAGAGGTAGCGCGAAAATATGCGAAGGCCGTTGCCGCTTTTTTCAGCCTCGCTTGCATCGGGGTTTAGAATGCGCAGCTTGAAGTCTGCTTTTTGGCTTTTTTCGGGGCCGAACAAAATTCCGTCGGAGCCAAGCCCGAAGTTGCGGTGGCAGATTTTAATTGCGTCTTCGCCCTGCGGGCAGGCGGGGCAGTCTGCGGGGTCGAGGACGAGATAGTCGTTGCCCAGCGCGTGGTATTTTGCAAATTTCATTTTTAGAATTGGAATTGAAAGCGCGAGAGCCTCGCGCAGATTTCGTTTATTGTTTTTTCTTCGTCGGCGAGGGTAGGCGCGCTGAACGTCGCCGAAAAGCGCACGTACGCGCCCGCGTCGTCCCAGGGCACGGAGCTTATTAAATTTTCTTTGATAAGCCACTGCGAAAAATCTTCGGCGCTTGCAAAGTCGAACGCCTTGCCCGATTTTTCGCGCGCGCTCTTGGGTGCTTTAAAATAGAGGAAAAATCCCGCCTTGGGCTTTTTTGCATCGAAGCCCAAACCGTTTAGCGCGCGTATTAGCATGTCCATTCTGCGCGAATATTTTTGCGCGATTTTGCGCGGGATTGAAGTGTTTTCAAGCGCGGCTGATGCTGCTTCTTGTATTGCCAAGAACTGCCCCGAGTCGGTGTTGTCCTTTACGTCGGCGTAGGCTTTTACAAGCAGCGGATTGCCGCATACCCAGCCGATTCGCCAGCCAGTCATATTGTGGCTTTTTGAAAGCGAGTGAAGCTCTACTGCGACGTCCTGCGCGCCCTCGACTTGGAAAATCGAAACGGGTTTTTCGTCGAAGGACAGGGCGGAGTAGGCGGCGTCTGATATGACGGCGATTTCGTTTTTCTTTGCCCATTTTACAAGGCGGCAGAAAAATTCCAAAGTCGCGCACGCGCCCGTAGGGTTGTTCGGATAGTTTACAACAATCGCCTTTGCCTTGCGCAAAACTTCTTGCGGGACTGCGTCCAAGTCCGGCAGAAAATTGTTTTCGGGCGTAAGTGGCAGGTTGAAAACTTTTCCTCCCAAATACTTTGTGTGAGTGCCGAAAACAGGGTAGCCGGGCGTTGTCATTATTGCAAAATCGCCCTCGTTTATGAGGCAGTTTGGCAGGATTGAAAGAGCTGCCTTCGAGCCCATCGAGTGCACGATTTGCGTTTCGGGGTCTAAATTTACGCCGAAAATTTCGCGCATGTATTGCGCAGCCGCCGCCTTAAACATCTTGCCGCCGTTGTCGGCATAGCCGCGGTTTTCGGGCTTTTTTGCAGCAGCGCACAAACGCTCGACGACTTCGGCAAACGCCATTTGGTCGGGCTCGCCGACCCCCATGTCGATTAGCTCGACATCGGGGTTGGCGGCGATTGCGGCGCGCTTGGCTCTCTTGATTTTTTCGAACTTGTAAATCTCGGTAGCCTTGCCGTAATTTGCCCCGCCTATTCTTTCGGCAAACAGATTTTGCAGGTAGCTCATTTGCTTAAATCCGTTTGGGAATTAGTAGACGAACAGCATTTCGCAATACTTAGGCAGCGTCCACAATTCGTTGTCGACTTCGCCTTCCGCGGCGTCGGCAATCTTGCGGAGTTCCGCCATGGTTTCGAGAATTTTTTGCTGCTTTTCCGCCTTTGAAATCTGCAAGTCGAGCTTTTCGGAGACTTCGATTAGCCCGTTAAGCCTTGCGGAAATCTTTTGCGCGTAAGAGGCAAGCTTGGACTTCTTGACGCCAGCGAGCTTTTCGGCTTCGATTGTTTTGCCAAGTCGCTCCAAGTAAGCCGCAACCGCGGGGATGATGTGCGTGCGCGCAAGCTTCAGGGCAAGCCCCGCCTCGATGCCGATTTTGCGCTCGTACTCTTCGAGGAAAATCTCGTATCTTGACTGCATTTCGACGCGGTTGAAAACTCCGTACTTTTCGAAGAGCGCGATGTTTTCGGGCTTTATAAGAGGCTTGATTGCCTCGGGGGTCGTGCGCAGGTTCGGCAGGCCGCGCTTTGCGGCTTCCTTCTTCCATTCTTCGCCGTAGTTGTTGCCGTTAAATATTATCTTCTTGTGCTTTTTGATGATTGAAGAGAGCAGCTTTTGCAGCTCCGCGTGGAAGTCCGCATTCTTCGGCAGATTTTCAAGATGCGTTGCGATTTCGTCGAAGGCCTCCGCGACCGCGGTGTTCAAGACGATGTTCGGGCTTGCGCAGGACTGCGAAGAGCCCGCCGCGCGGAATTCGAACTTGTTGCCCGTGAACGCAAACGGGCTTGTGCGGTTGCGGTCGGTTGCGTCGCACGGCAGCTCCGGCAAAATGTCCGCGCCGATTTTTAGCGTCTTGCCCTGCTTGCTCGACTTTGCCTCGCCCTTTTCGATTTGGCTTACGATGTCCGCAAGCTGTTCGCCCAAGTACATCGAAATAATCGCCGGCGGCGCTTCGTTTGCGCCCAAGCGGTGGTCGTTGCCCGCGCCCGCGATTGCCGAGCGCAGCAGGTCCGCGTGCCTGTCGACAGCCTCGATTACCGCGCAGAGCGAGGTTAGGAATATTGCATTTTGGTGCGGGTCCTTGCCGGGGTTAAGCAGGTTGATGTCTCCTACAGAAATCGACCAGTTGTTGTGCTTGCCGGCGCCGTTGACGCCCGCAAACGGCTTTTCGTGCAGCAGGCACGCAAGCCCGTGCTTGTCGGCAATGCGGGTGAGGGCGTCCATAATGAGCATGTTGTGGTCGACCGCCAAATTGACTTCCTCGAAAATCGGCGCGACTTCGAACTGCGCGGGCGCGACTTCGTTGTGGCGCGTTTTTGCGGGGATGCCGAGCCTCCACAATTCGCGGTCAAGCTCGCTCATAAAGGAGAGAATACGCGGCTTGATTGCTCCGAAGTAGTGGTCTTCGAGCTGCTGGTGCCTCTGCGGCGGCGCGCCGAAGAGAGTTCTGCCCGTCTGCATCAAGTCGGGGCGCTGCACGTAAAAACGCTTGTCGATTAAAAAGTATTCCTGCTCCGCGCCAAGCGTAACTTTTGCGCCCGCTTCGAAATCCTTGCCAAAGCACTTCAAAAGCCTCTTTGCCTGCGCGCCCAAAACCTGCATGGAGCGCAGAAGCGGCGTCTTCTTGTCGAGCACTTCGCCAGTGTACGAGCAAAACGCAGTGGGAATGTAGAGGGTTGCAACTCCGTTTTCGCGCTTGATGAAAGCGGGAGAGGAGGGGTCCCAGGCTGTGTAGCCGCGAGCCTCGGCGGTCGAGCGCAGGCCGCCCGAGGGGAAGCTCGATGCGTCGGGCTCGCCGATAATCAAATTCTTGCCTGAAAAGCGGGCGATGACCTTGCCGTTTTCAGCGGGCTCCAAGAAGGAGTCGTGTTTTTCGGCAGTCGCGCCCGTTAGGGGCATAAACCAGTGCGTGTAGTGGGTTGCGCCCCTTTCGATTGCCCAGGTCTTCATGGCGTGGGCGACGTCGTCGGCAATCGAAGAGTCGAGAGCCTTGCCGGTTTCCATCGTCTCGCGCAGCTTCTTGAATACGGGCTTTGGCAGGTATTCGGACATAGTTTTCAAGCCGAATACGTCGCAGCCGAATTCTTCGACGAAGTTTGGGTTTGTGGGTGTTTCCGGAGTTTGTGTCGCGGCGATTGCCGCTATTGCCGTTTTTCTGCTGTTCATATTTTTTCCTTTGGTTAAATGCT
>JAFXRX010000227.1 GCA_017526045.1 Opitutales bacterium | reverse complement strand
CTTTTTTTACAGGAAGAACAGGAAAAGCGAGAGTATCACAAACAATATCCAGGTGGGGGCGGTTATGCTTTTGATGCGCGAAGTTGCTATCATCATTATAACATAAATTATAACGCCGAACGCAAAGCCCTTTGTTATGCTGAAAGTCAGCATTATCATGAGCATGCAGAATATTGCGGGGATGTGCTCTGCGGGGTCTTTTACGTTCAGTCCGCTTATTCCGCCCATCATCAAAATTCCCACAAGTATGAGCGCGGGCGCGGTCGCGAAGTCGGGGACTGCCGAAATTATCGGCGTGAAAAACAAAGCCGCGCAGAAGCACAGTGCGGTTGCAATCGAGGCAAGCCCCGTGCGCGCCCCGTCCTCGACGCCCGTTGCCGATTCCACAAAGCACGTTACAGTCGAAGTTCCAAGCAGCGCGCCGAATATTGTGGCGGAAGAGTCGACAACCATCGCCTTTTTGATGTCGGGGCTTTTGTCGGTGTCAATGCCCATGCGCTTGCAAAGCGCAACGAGAGTGCCGATTGTGTCGAACAAGTCGAGCAAAAGCAGGGTGAAAATCACGGGAAGGGCGGCCTTTATGTCGCGCAAGGGATATAGAAAATCGAGGGCAAAAAACGTCTGCGAAATGGAGGAGGGCAGCGACGCGATTTTTTCCGGAACTTGCGCAAGAGCCTCGCCGCCGGTCTTCACAAAAAACGAGGCGAGCGTTATCGCCAAAATCGAATAGATTATCGCCCCGCGGATTTTTTTTGCGAGCATGTACGCCATCGCGCAAAAGCCCAAAAGCGTCAGGATTGCCTGCGGGCTTTTGATGTCGCCGAGAGCCACGAACGTTTCGCGGTTTGCCGTTATTATGCCCGAGTGCTGCAGCCCCATGAACGCGATAAAAAGCCCGATGCCGCATTGCAGCGCGACTTGCAGAGGCTGCGGCAGCGATTTCATAATTTTTTCGCGCACGCCGCAGATTGAAATCAATAGAAATATTATTCCGTTATAAAATGTTACCGACAGCGCCTGCTGCCATGTAAGCCCCATCCCCGCGCAGATTATCACCGCGAAGTATGTGTTTGTGCCCATTGCGGGCGCGGCGGAAACCGGCAGGTTCGAGTAAAGCCCCATAAAAATCGTGCTTATGACTGTGGCGATAATCGTGACGCTTACAAGCCCGAGCCTGTCCATCCCCGTTTGCGAAAGGATTATGGGGTTCACCGCGAGGATGTACGACATCGCCGCAAATGTCGTAATTCCCGCCACAAATTCCGTGCGCACAGTCGAGCCCCGCGCCGATATTTTGAAAAATCTGTCGATAAAATTCATAACTAAAATTTTGTCCCGCCCCGCGCCTTAGGCAATTAAAAATTTTTTATGCAAGCGCAAAAAAAGCGCGCCCAAAATCCAGGCGCGCCCTCAAATTTTATTAGGCAAATAAAATTATTCGCCGTATACGATGCATTCGTATTCGCCGATTACGCCGAGAATGTTTTTGGCCTTCCAGTCGACGGCGTGGATTTTCTTGATGTCGCCGTTTTTGCAGGCGGCAGCCACGCTGGCGTCGCCCTGCGCGACGATTGTGAGAATCGACTGGCATTTCGCGGTTCCGACCTTCAATTTCGAGATGTCGGCGGAAGTCGAGGTTACGGCGACGGGAAGCTGGACGTCGGTTAGAACTACGCCTATGGGTTGAACTGTGGCGCAGCCTGCAAGAAGCGCGCCCGCGAGAATCGGGAGGAGTATTTTTTTCATGATAGTTTTTTTGTTTTGGGTTTTCGTTTTAAGAGATGCGAATATCTCAATTAACATTAAGAATTGAAACCCTTTTTTTGGCAAAAGTCAATATCCATGTTTTTTTATAAAAAAACGCCCGAAGAATTTTTCGGGCGCGCAAAAAAGGGCGGCTAAAAAAGTCATGAATTCTTGCCTGCCCCCAAAAGCCGCGCGGAATTTAGCACGACCAAAACCGAGGCGAGGTTGTGCCAAACCGCGCCGCTTACGGGGTTTAAAACGCCAAACGCCGCAAGCAAAACCGCCGCGAAATTTACGAGCATCGAAAGCGTTATGTTCGTTTTTATTGTCGCAATCGCGCGCTTTGAGAGCGCGAATATGCCGGAGACGCTTTCGAGATTGTCGTTCATGACTGTTATTTGCGCGCTTTCCACTGCGGCGTCGGAGCCGAGAGAGCCCATTGCTATTGAGCAGTCCGCGCCCGCGAGGCTCGGGGCGTCGTTTACGCCGTCGCCCACCATGCAGATTTTCCCCGCGCCTTTGAGCGAGCGTATTTTTTCGAGCTTTTGCGCGGGCAAAAGGTTTGCGTAAAACTCCGCAATACCCGCTTCTTCGGCGGCTTTTTGGGCGGATTTTTCATTGTCGCCTGTCAGCATCACGCATTTTGCGGATTTTGAAATTTCCAAGACGGCGGCTTTTGCGCCGCTTTTTATTTCGTCCTCAAACTCGACAACCCCCGCGGTTTTTCCGCCTATTTTCACGACGGCAAAGCTTGCGCTTTCGGGGCGAAATTCGGAAAAAGAGAGGTCGCCTTCCCGCGGCTTGCCGACGTAAATTTTCGCGCCTTCAACTTCGCACTCCGCGCCAAACCCCGACAATACTTTGCAGTTTTGCGCGGCGGGAATTTCAATCGAATTTGTTTTCGCAAAATTTAAAATCGCGGCGGCGAAAGGGTGGGGCGAGGCGGCTTCCGCGGCGGCTGCAAACTTTGCGATGTCTGATTTTTCAAAGCCCGAAAGCGCGGTTATTTTTGAGACTTTTACTTTGCCGCGCGTTAGGGTTCCCGTTTTGTCGAATGCGAATATTGAGCACTTGCCGAGAGTTTCGAGTGCCTCCGCGCTCTTTATTAAAATGCCGCGCCTTGCGGCGTTGCCTATGCCCGCCGCGATTGCCGTGGGCGTCGCCAAAACGAGGGCGCATGGGCAAAATACCACAAGGATTGTCGCGCCCCTTGTGGCGGATTCTATCGCTTCTTTGTCCAAAACAAAAAACGCAAAAAGCCCGACAAATATTGAAATTAAAACCGCGCACGGCACAAGGTACGACGCCCACTTGTCGGCAATTCTTGCAATGGGGGCTCTT
>JAFXRX010000024.1 GCA_017526045.1 Opitutales bacterium | reverse complement strand
CTTTACGCCGCTTTTGAACTGGACGGGCGAAACCTGGAGCTGCCTTTCGGGCGGCATGAGGCACGGCACGATGTTTGACAGCCTCGTTACGTTCGGCTTTGAGCAGGATTTGTCGAAGCTTGCCGACCACGCGGGCACAATCGGCATCAGCGCGTTTTGGTACAGGCAGTCGAGCGATTTTGAAAAATACCACTCGGGCATGAGCGCGGCTTCGAACATCTTTTCAAGCGACATGGTTCGCGTTTTTGAAATCTACTATGCAAACGAGTTTGAAACGTCCGCGGGCAACTTTTCGTTCCGCATCGGCCAGCTTGCGGCGGACGAAGACTTTATGGGGCTCGACTACGCCGACTTGTTTTTGAATTCGAGCTTTGGGGCGATTCCCGTAAACGCGGACTTGGGGCTTGCAAACGGCAGCTTGGCTTTCTCGCAGTACAGCCTTGCTACGTTTGGCGCGACTGCTGAATACGCCTATGAGGACTTTTCGATAAAGCTTGGCCTTTACAATGGCGACGCGGGCGTCGACGGCTCTTCAAACCACGGCTTCGACTACAGCCTGCACGACGTCGCGTTTTGGTACGCTTTGAGCTACAACTACGCAATCGGCGGCTTGGGCGGCACAGTGGTGTTCGGCGGAAACCTGCACACAGGAGATTTTGAAAATCTGCGCGACGGCGGCACAGAAAACAATTTTTATTCGTTCTATTTGGCAATCCAGCAGGACTTGATTGTCGACGGCGAAGGCAACCCGATTTTGGGCGCGTTCTGCCGCATGGCTTACACTCCGTCAAATAAAATCGCCGCATACTCGAAGTACATCGACGCGGGGCTCAACTGGTTTGCGCCCATCCCCGGGCGCGACGACGACGTTTTGGGCTTTGGCGTGTCGGCAGTCCAGACGACATCAAATGCAAGAAACGCGGCGGCGGAAGCGGGCGAGCGTTTGGGCAAGTACGAAACCTGCCTCGAATTGACCTACAAGTGCCGGCTTACAAAGGCAATCAGCGTGCAGCCGGACTTGCAGATGTTTTTCTACCCCGAAAGCCGCAGCGGCGACAGGCAGACCTCTTTGGTGTTCGGCGCGAGGGCGGAGGTTAACTTCTAATCCCTTTTTTGATTAGTGTTGTTAGAAAAGACGCCCGCGGCGCGGCATTGTCCCCGCGGGCGTCCGATTTTTATAAATGGCGTTTTGCCGCTAAAAAAATCTCGCGCGGGGCTTAGAAAAGTCTTGCAAAATTCCGCGCAAAAACTTAGTTTTGCGTCAATATAAAAAAATATTGGAATTTTTACAGGAAATGCCCACATTACCCGAAGAAATTGTACTGCTTGCCCTCGACGAAAAGGCGGGGACTCTCATGCTTTTGCCCGAGAGGTCGCTCGATTTTGCCCTGGCGGGCGCAATGATGATTGAGCTTTCAATGCGCGGCAAACTCGAAACCGTTGACGACGTATTTTTGAAGGTTTCAAGCCGCGAGCCAACAAACGACAAAATTTTGGACGACGCCCTCCAAATCATCCCCGACACTCCGCACCTGACAATCGAAAACGCGCTGGCGCGCATTGCCCGCAAAGGCGGCGCGTGGGTCGACAGGCTTTTTGACAGCCTCGTCGAGAAGGAAATTTTGGAAAGGAGGGAGGACAGGTTTTTGTGGATAGTGCGCGAAAGCACGTTTTCGCTCAAAGACCACAAGCTCCTCGACAATTTGCGCCTGCACATACGCGGCGCCGTAATGTCGGAGGGCGAAGAGCTCGCCGCCTCCGACGCCGCGCTGATTGCGCTCATGGACGCCTGCAAGATAAGCTTCACGATTTTTAGCGACAAGGAGCTTGCAAAATACTCAAAACGCTTCGACGAAATTTCAAAAATCAACCCGATAGCGCGCGCGGTTTCGCTTGCCATTTCGGAAATCGAGAACGCGATTTTGGAGGTCATAGCCTTTACGGGCGTCTGATTTTCTGCGGGTAATTTTCCGTTTTTTAGCGCGGAAAAAATCCGCGTTTTTTTGCGCATTTTTTTCGAAAAAATTTTCCGCGGGGCGCATGATTGAAAAGCCTATGAAAGTTTTTATATACACGCTCGGCTGCCGCGTCAACCAGTCGGAATCGATGATGATTGCCGACGGGCTTGAAAGGCTCGGCGCGGAGGTTGCAAAAGAGCCCGGGGGCGCGGATTTGATGGTCGTAAATTCCTGCGCGCTGACGGAGTTTGCCGAGGCGAAAACGCGCCGCGCGATTAGGGATTTCAAAAAGAAGAACCCGAACTCTAAAATTTGCGCGACGGGCTGCTACGCCCAGACGAACGCCGAGGCTTTGCGCGAATGCGGCGTTGGGCTGATTGTCTCGAACGCCCGCAAAAAGGATTTGCCGCGGCTTGCGCTCGATTTTTTAAAGGGCGGAAATTTAGGCGGTTTGCAGACTTTAAGCTCCCATTGCGCCGAGGCGAAAATGCTTTCGGCCATCGGCTATGATTTTGGCGATTTGGGCTTTGCCGGCGACGCGCCAGTCTCCGACAGGGTAAACCTGAAAATCCAGGACGGCTGCGACAACGCCTGCGCGTATTGCATAATCCCGCGGGCGAGGGGGCTGCCGCGCTCGCGCAGCGCAAAAGAAATTGTTGCGGACGCGAAAAATCTCGCGTCCCGCGGGGTTGCGGAGATTGTTTTAACGGGCATAAACCTTTCGAAATTCGGCGCGTCTTTGGCGGATTTAATAGACGGGCTAAACGAAATAAAAGGCTTGAAGCGCATAGGGCTGGGCAGCATCGAGCCCCCCGTAAAGGAGCTTGAAAAATTG
>JAFXRX010000226.1 GCA_017526045.1 Opitutales bacterium | reverse complement strand
GGCGGGCGGCGGATTTCGGAAGCTAAAACGGGAAGGGGTTGTCGAGCGGCTTCGGCGCCTCAATCGGGGCTTTTTCCTGGGGCCTGTAAAGCCTCATGCTCTCGTCGAAGGGCTTTGCCTTTTTGTGGACTTTAATCCCCTGGATGACGAGGGCTGTGTGCGGGCGCACCGGGCAGACGTGCTCGCAAGCCCCGCAGCCGATGCAGACGTCCTCGTGGACGTGCGGAATGTAGAGGCTCTTCTTTTCGTTGAACAAAATCATTTCTATGGCCTGGACGGGGCAGTGCTCGGCGCAGGCGGCGCAGTCGGTGCCGTCGGTGAACACGACGCAAAGCTCCCTGTTGAAAATCGCCGTGCCTATTTTTTCGGAAATTTTTTCCTTTTGCGTCAGCTTGGAAATCGCGCCGGTCGGGCAGGCTTGCGTGCAGTTTGCGCATTCGGGCAGGCAGAAGCCCGACTCGAAATCCATAAACGGCTGCATGAAGCCCGACAAGCCCCACTGCGTCGTGGAAGCCTTCAAAACCTGCCCCTTGCACGATGCGACGCACCTTTGGCAGGCTGTGCAATTTTCGAGGAAATTTTCAATGCTCTTCGAGCCCGGCGGGGTTGCTATTCTCTTGTCCGCCCTCGCGCCCGCGACGCGGAATTCCGACGCGCCCTCGAGGACTTTAAGGCTGTGCTTTTGCGCAAGCTCTTCGTCGTATTTTTTGCAGCCGAAAACCGCGGCGGTTGCGGAAATCGAAGCGGCGGCAAACGCCCTGCGCGAGATTTTTTCGCCAACGCTTTCTTCGCGCTTTTTGGCAAATAAATTTTTGTAAAGAGGGTTGAGCCCGAAGCCGACGGAGGCTTTCGGGCAGCCGCTTGCGCAGTTGAGGCAAAGCACGCAGCGCGAAAAATCCAGTGTCTTTTCCTTTGAATTTATGCACTTTGCCTTGCAGTTTCTTTCGCATTTGCCGCAGGCAAGGCAGGAATTTTTGTCGATTGAAATTTGAAAGAGGGCGAATTTTGAAAGCCCGCCCAAAAGCGAGCCCACGGGGCAGATTGTGTTGCAAAAAAGCCTGCCTTGCAGCGCGGAAATTGCCGCTATTAAAACGAGCAGGCATATTGAAAACCCGAATGCGGGGACTGAAAACGCGGGGGCGGGGACGGGGTTTAGGGCGTAGCTGCCGAATGACGAAAGCGCCGCGCTTGCGGCGTTTACGCCTTCGCTTGCCGCAATAAACGCGCCTCCCATAATTTTGCCGTAAAGCGAATAGGGGTCGAGCAGGCCGAGCAGCGCGCCGAAGCCGAATATCATTGCAAGAATTGCGGCGCAGAGGAAGACGACCCTGAGCGCGGAGAGCCCCTTTGAGTATTTCAAATTGGCGAATTTTTTTTGCGCGAATTTGCCTAAGAAAGTCTTTTTAAGGAATTTGTTTCGCGCGGGAAAGGTTGCGAGCCTCCTTAAAATATCCATTAGTATGCCGAAGGGGCAGGCGAAAGAGCAGTACGCCCTGCCGAGAATGAGCGCAACCCCCGCGAAGGCAAAAAACGCCCAGGCTGCGGCAACGCCCGCCCCCGCGAAAAATTTGAGCGCGGCGGGTACGAATTGCAGCGCGGTCGGCGGATAGTCGTAATACGCTTGGGGCAGGTCGCGGTAGATGTCTAAAAACTGCAGGCTTATCGCCGCGAAGAATAAAATCGCAAAAACTATTCTGAAAATTCTTAAAAATTTCATATTTAACGGCAAAAAACACCACCTCAAAGCCGAAGGGGGTTCCAATCGGCTTTGCGGCAATGTTTTATTTTTAAAGAGGTTTGATTTTTTCGCGCGTTTTAGGCGACGGAAATTCTCTTTACGTTGAGCTTGCCCAAGTCCGCCGTGCCGACGCCGAGCTTTTCAGCCATGGCGATGTAGGGGATTTCGGAAATTTCGTACGGCTTGCCCATGCCGTGCTGCCTTGCAACTGTCGCGAAAATCTGGACGGCCGCGGCGTCGGCTGCGACGATGTCGGTCGAAATGACCTGGTATTTCGCAACGGGCGCGAACTTCGGGTCTTTGCCCTGCGGCCCGTGCTCGAGCATTACATGGTAGGCGTCGACGACGTTGAGGGTCGTTTTTTGGTAGGAGGCGAAGTCGGCGATGCACTGGGGCAGGTCGTTGCGGTGCCAGAATTGGCGGTCCCAGATGCAGCCCATGTAGTTTTTCATGGCGCATGTGATTTTCGCGCCGCTGTGGTGCTTCAAGACGGGGGCGTTTATAATGACGTCGGCGTCGAGCAAAATTTTGTGCACCCTTGCGGTTTTAAGCGAGACGCCGTTTGGGATGTCCCGGTTTACGTACATCGAGTCTGTGTTGCCCGCAATCATTTTGCCGCCCGCCTTTTCGACCGCCGCGGCGATGCCGGAATGCTCGTAGCAGTCTTTCGGGTTTTGGCAGGTGTGGTCGAAGCAGAAAACTTCCTTCGCGCCGCATGCAAGGCACTCTTTCACGATTTCGGCAACCAAGTCGGGGTCGGTGTTCGAGCCGAAGTCGGGCGATTTGTCCCAGCCGATGTTGGGCTTTACCACGACAGTCTGCCCCTTCTTTACAAAGCGTTTCATCCCGCCCATTTCCTTGATGCCTTTTTTGAACATGTCCGCGGCTGTTCCGCCGTGGATTGCGACGAGGTCGGGGAGCTTGCTCTTTTTGGGTTCTGCTAACGCCGCGCCCGCGCATGCGACTGCGCCGGTTGCGATTGCCGTTTTTACGAAGTCTCTTCTTTTCATATTTTTTGCAGAGGTTAAATGTTTTGTTTTGTTCTTATGGCTAAATGATTTTTGATTGTTAAACCGATGTCAAGTATTTAAATTTTTTACTTTTTTGGCGGCGGCAGCAATTTTTGCAGCCCGCTTTTTTCCTCTTCGGAAAATTTTTCGGTTTTTAAAAGGGCGGGGATTGTGTTTTGCAGAAAATCCTTGTTGCCGGTCGAATTTATTGTTTCGAGGCATAGGCGCGCGCTTTCCTCTTCGAGGTTTTTGCCCTTAAAAAACGCCGCGATTTCAAAAAGAAGCCCCAGGTTTTGGAAGTCTTTTTTTGCCTCGTTTGCCGCCTCTTTTGCAAGCAAAACGGCCCTTTCGGGCTCGGAGTTTTGCAATAGCTGCGCCATTCGCCATTTCAGCGCGAATTTTTGCGGCAGATATGGCAGGAGTTTTTGCGCGAACGCCTCGGCGTCTTCGGGGCTTTTGCCCTCGCGCAGCATCAAATTCATTTTGCGGATTATCGAGTATTGCGAATATTCGTCGGCATTGCCGCTTTCGATGTCGGCAATTTGCCCTTCGAGGGTCTTTTTCATGGGGCAGTACATTGCATCCGCAAGAAAAATCCCCTTCCAGCTGAAAGCGGGCATTGCGTAGAATGCAGCCTCGGCGGCGTCGAAGCCCCTTTCTATATAGTGCATATAGACGTCGGGGCGGTGGGTTGCGTGCAGGAAGGGCTCGTTTATGTAGCCGAAGGCGGCCGCGCTGTTTTGAGCCGCGAAGCTCGGCGTCCAGTCGGTTTTGCGGGTCAGGGTTATTGCCGAAAACGAATAGATGTGCAAGGTCGAAGCCCCGTCGGCGTAGCGGCAGTCCGCCTGGTAGTAGCGCGGGATGTTTGTGTACCAGCCGAAGTAGAAGGCGGGGCAGTCGAAGCGGCAAAAGTAGTTCATAAGCTGCGGCCTTGAGTCGGAGGAGAGGTCAAAGCCCATTCTTTCCAGTATTTCTTTTGCGCCCTCGAGCCACTTGTCGCCCGCGGGGTATTTTTGCGACATGTCTATGTATGCGCGCCCCCGCAGCCCTTTTTCTTCGGCGATTTTCGCGCTTTTTGCGATGTTTAAGGCGTCCTCAAAACTTGCGCCGTCGAGCCTTGAGACCGCCAAAAAATTTTGCTTTTTGTATTCGCCCTTCTGCCTGCCGACGCCAAAGAGGGTGTTTTTTTGCGCGCCCTGCAGATTGTACGAGCCCTTCAAGAGGAGCGCGAGCTCAGAGTCGACGCAGGCGGAATTGTTTGTTGAGGCGTTCGGCTTTTTTTCGGGGTCGGGATTTTCCTCGGCAATTCTAAAGGGGACGTCCTTGCACAGGACAAGGCAGTCGACGTCGCTTTTTACGACCATTGATTTTTTGGGGTCGTCGGCTCCAAAAATATCCTTGATTTTTCCGCGGCTTTTTAGGAAGGCGAAAATCGGGCGCGCGATTTTTAAGTCGTAGCCCTGCCTTGAAATGTCCGCGGTTTTGGGCGCGTCCAACATGATAATGTTTTCGGGCGGAATTCCGCGCATTGCGCAGTATTCTTTTGCAAGATTTGCGGATTTTGCGGAGTTTTTGTTCGCCGCTACAAACACGTTTTGCGCCTCCGCCCCGTTGGAGCTAGCGGCGGCGCATAGGACGGCCGCAAAAAAAATTTCGCGCAAAAGCCTCATATAAACCCAAAATTTTTCATTTGAATAAATTGAACATTTGCGCGGAAATCAAATAAAAACGCGCGGGCTATTTTGCGTTTAGGTAAATCTGCCTTGCGTCGTCTTTGCCGAGCGGGCGGAAGTTGCCCACCTTGAATTCGCCGCCATTTGTGCATTTCTGCGCGAGGGTTTCGGCAAGCTCTTCGGTGATTTTTATGTCGAGGCCCGAGATGCGCACGGGCAGCCCAACGCTTACGAAAAATTCGTCGAACTTTTCAATGCCCTTGAGCGCGGTAATCTCGTCGTTTCCGATGTCCTCAACGCCCCATACCTTTATTGCAAGGCGCGCAAAACGCGCGGGGTTTTGGTGCAGGACAAACTTCGCCCAGGTGCTCCAAATCGCCGAAAGCCCCGCTCCGTGCGGGACGTCGAAGATGCCGCTTAGCTCGTGCTCGAGGGCGTGGCATGCCCAGTCGCCCTTGGTGCGGTCGCCTGTTATGTTGTTGTGCGAAACTGTCGAAGCCCACATGATTTCGGCGCGCGCGTCCAAGTCCTGCGGGTTTTCGCGCAGGATTTTCGCGTTTTTGATGACGGTGCGCATGAGAGCCTCGGCGAGCTCGTCGGTAAGCTCGAAGCTTTCGGTGTTTTTGAAGTACCGCTCGAGCGTGTGCATCAAAATGTCGGCGCAGCCGCTCTGCGTCTGGAACGGCGGGACGCTTAGCGTAAGCTCGGGGTTGAGGATTGAGAATTTAGCGCGGACGAGGTCGTTGTTGATTGCGCGCTTGAGCTGCCCGTCGTCGTTTGTGATGACGGAGGCCTCGCTCATTTCGCTGCCCGCCGCCGCCATTGTAAGGATTGTGCCAAGCGGCGCGCAGGCTTTGGGCTGCGCCTTGCCGGTGTAAAAATCCCAGACGTCGCAATCGGGGTTTGCGATTGCAAGGGCGATTGCCTTTGCGGAGTCGATGACGCTGCCGCCGCCGACAGCGAGGATGAAGTCGATATTGTTTTCCTTGCAAATTTGCGCGCCCGCTCTTACGTCGCAAAGGCGGGGGTTCGGCTTTACGCCGCCGAACTCGACAAAATCGAGCCCCGCCTCTTTTATTGCGCCGCAGACTTCTGCAAGAAGCCCGGAGCTCCTCGCGCTTTTGCCGCCGAAGTGCACGAGAACTTTTTTCGCGCCGAATTCTTTTAAAAGCGCGCCGGCATGGCGCTGCGCGCCTTTTGCGAACACTATTTTTGTAGGAGCAAAATAGGTAAAATTATTCATATTGGCTTTCTTCGTTTTTTAGGCTGCTTGAAAACACAACCGTTTGTTTCGGAACAAAGTTTCGTTTATTGCGCCGGAAAAGTCAATTATTTTTTTGGGCCGCCGCGCCGTTTTTTGCGGATATTTTGCCCGAAATCTCCTTGAAAAATTCGTCCCACGCCCCCTGCGGGTTCAGGTTTTCGAAATCTTTAAACTCCGAGTGCGAGAGGTTGTCGCTTACGATTTTGTACGCGGTTATATTGGGGAATTTTTCGCGCAGATAGTAAAGCTCCATGTCGAAGGCGCAGGGCTCTTTTATGTCGGTTTCTTCTACGAACTTGTCGGAGGAAAAGCAGGGCACGCCGCTTTCGGAGATTTTTTCCGCAGCCTGCGGGTTTTCGATTTTTGCGACCCTTGAAATTTTGCACAGCGCGCCTTTTTTTATGGTGTTGCTGCCGCAGTAGCCGACGTTTATTTTTTGCGTCTTTTCGGAAACATGGAACTTTTGAAGCGTCGAATTTACGCCGTCTTTGCCGATGCCCGTCGTGATGCAGGCTATCCCGTTTTTCGCGTGCAAATTCGGGGAGATTTCTTCGAGCGAGTATTTTTCGACAATGAATTTGCTCTCCGAGGGCATCGCCGCGATAAAGAGAGTGTCGGCTGCCACATTCGGGCATTCGGCCTCGGGCGCGATGCGCATTTTATCCTTGGACAGGCAGTTGCAGCCGCAAAGCAAAAGTGCGATGCCCGCAATTATGATGTTTGTTAGTTTTTTAATTTCTGTTTTCATAGTTTTTTTTCAATTTAAAGGAATGGCGGCTCAGGCGTCCGAGAGGGTTTTTGCCATTTCAAGCAGAATTATAAATGAAATCGAGGCAAAAAGAAGAGCCCGCGCCCACTTCATCAAAATCCAAAATTTTACGCTTTTAAAAATGCTTGCAAATTTTGCCGCCAAAACCGAAACCGCGCAAAAGCAAATTGCCGCCGACACCATAAAAACAAGCCCCAAAACGGCGAACTGCGCGGGCTTCGGCAAGCCTTCTTCCGAGATGAACTGCGGCATAAACGCCAGAAAAAACAGCCCGACTTTCGGGTTGAGGGCGTTCATCAAAAAGCCGCGGGCGAGGGTTTTTGGCAGGCTTTCGCCGTTTTGCGGAGTTTCGGGCAGGCTGAAATTCGTGGAAGATGCCCCGATTTTTTCGCGCGAGGCCTCGAAGGCGAGAACGGCAAGGTATATTGCGCCCAAACACTGGATTGCCGCGTAAAGCGAGGGCGTCTGCGCTATAATCAGCGAAATGCCCGCCGCGCACAAAAGCGTGTGCATGCAAATTCCAAGGCAAAGCCCCGCGGTTATCAAAATTCCGCGCTTTGCGCCCTTTGCGAGGCTTTCCGCCAAGACAAACAAAATGTCGGGCCCGGGAGTGATTGCCAAAATCACGCTCGAAGCAAAAAAGCCTATTAGCAAAGTTTTATCCATAATTTCCTGCATATATTTTTATATTGCGCCGCGAATTTCAAGCACGTTTGAAAAAATCTTTACTTCGGGCTCTTCGGCGTTAGGATTGGTTCCGTGTATATGAAAAAGCTTATTTTATTTTTTGCGGCGCTATCCTGCGCGGCGGTTTGCCTTGCCGCCCCCAATAAAAAGCTCGAGGGCAAAAAGATGCCCGACGGCTCCATAGTTTTCAAGATTTGGCAGGGGCGCGACATGCCCGGAGAGGGCGCGAAAGACCCGCTGAAAGTCTGGGGCAACGACGCCAAGGACGATTTGAGCATCACAAACGTTTCCGAGCCCGACATAAGATTTTTCAAAGCCGAGGGCAAGAAGCCGACCCCCGCGGTGGTAATCGCCCCCGGCGGCGCATACGGCGGCTTGGCGTACGGCAAGGAGGGCACCGCCCTTGCAAAGCTTTTGGCGCGGCACGGCATGGGCGCGTTTGTGCTGAAATACCGCGTTCCGCAAAACAGGGAGGGCGCATATCAGGACGCCCAGAGGGCTTTGCGCTTCATAAGGGCAAACGCAAAAGAGCTCAACATAGACCCGTTTTGCCTCGGCATGGCGGGGTTCAGCGCGGGCGGGCATTTGGCTTGCAGAACGTCCGCAAACTTCAAGGAGGAAATTTACCCGCACGCGGATTTAATCGACAGATTTTCCTCAAAGCCCGACTTTTTGATTTTGATTTATCCGGCCTACACGGGCAACGACCAGCTTGTCTTGCAGCCCGACGTCCCCGTAAGCGCGGACACAACGCCGCCGTGCTTCATCGCTCAAACCATGGACGACGGGCATCTCAAAGACGGGCTTACTTACTTTTTGGCTCTTAAAAAGGCGGGCGTCAAAGTCGAGGCGCATTTTTACGAGGAGGGCGGGCACGGCTACGGCATGCGCGACCGCCAGCATCTGCCAATGCGCTCGTGGCCTGAAATGCTCTTAAATTGGCTTGCCGCGCGCAAGCTCGCAAGCCTCGAAGAAATTTCGGCAAGCCCCGACGCAAAGCCCGAAAAATAAAATTGTTTTGCAGTTTCGGGCAAAGTTTGCTTTATTTGCGCCAATAAAAAAATAATTTTGCCCGAATGAAAAAACTTTTAAGATTTTACGTCTATGTAAAGCCTTCGATTGCCCCGCTGATTGTCGCAATTTTGTGCGGCTCTTTGTTCGGGGCGAGCAGCGGGCTGATGCCCGCCGTGTTCAAGTACGTCCTGCAGGGGGTTTTTGAAAACCAGGGCGCGCACGGCATTTGGTACGTCGCAAGCGTCGCGGCGGCTCTGCCGCTCATTTTCGCGCTCAGGGCGGTTTCGGGGTACGCGAGCGGGTATTTGATGGTGTATTGCTCTTTGGAGGTCTTGCGCCGCATAAAAATCGACATTTTCAAAAAGCTCCAAACCTACCCCATAGCATTCTTCGACAAATTCACGACGGGCGACTTGCTCACGAGGCTGACGAACGACTCGAACATGGTGCAGACGCGCCTGCTTGCATTCGCCTCGGAAATTTTCCGCCAGCCCATGCAGGCGATTGGCGCGATAGCCTATTTGCTTTACCAGTGCGTAAAAAGCGGCGAGGCTCTGATTTTGGTAGTCGTTCTCATGTCGGTGCCGGTTTTCATTTTGCCCATGCAGATTATCCGCAAAAACTTGAAGAGGTATGCGGGCAAGGCTCAAGTTGTGCTTTCTGAAATGACGCAGCACGTCAACGAAAATTTGGACGCCGTCCACGAGGTGCGCGTGTTCTCTTTGCAGAAAAACCAGACGGACAAATTCGACGGGCAAAACGCCTCCTATAAAAAATTCTTCCTGAAAGTCGAAAAGTACGACTTGCTGCAGCAGCCGATTATGGAGGTCTTCGCCGCCGTTCTAATAGCCGCGACTTTTATATATTCCTACTGCGCGCACATCGACCTGCCGACATTTACGGCAATCGGCGTTTCGCTCTACCTGGTCGTCGACCCGATTAAGCGCGTCATAAAAATGGCGAACGACTTCATTAAAACCATGCCGCTTGTCGAGCGCATCCTCGAAATTTTGGACTACAAAAGCGAAGTCCCCGAGCCCGAAAACCCTGTTGAATTCAAGAACGCCAAGGGGCGCATAGCCTTCGAAAACGTAAATTTCGCCTACAAAGACAAGCCCGTTTTGAAAAACGCCACAATAACAATCCCCGCGGGTACAAGCTGCGCGCTCGTCGGCGAAAGCGGCGCGGGCAAGAGCACTTTCGCAAAGCTTGCAATGCGCCTTTACGACCCCGCAAGCGGCAGGATTACTGTCGACGGCATCGACCTGCGCGACATTGCCAACGCCGACTATATGGGAGATTTGGGCAGCGTCCCGCAATACCCCGTGCTTTTCAACGACACTGTGTTCAACAACATCGCAGCCGCAAAGGAGGGCGCGTCTGCCGAAGAGGTTTACGCGGCG
>JAFXRX010000225.1 GCA_017526045.1 Opitutales bacterium | reverse complement strand
GTTCTCAAAAAGCGCAACGACGTTTTGGTCAGGGAGCTTTACCGCCAAAGCCGCGCGGCTCTCAAAAAGGGTCTGGACTTGAAAGGCGGCGTTTCTTTCACGCTCGAAATCAACAAGGACGAGCTTGAAAGCAACTCGCTCGCGCGCAAGGGCCAGCTCGAGGACGTCCTGCGCGTTATGGACAGCCGCATAAACGGTCTCGGCGTCGCCGAGCCGAACATCCGCATCGTCGGCGAAAACGCAATCGAAGTGCAGATGCCCGACTTCAATTTGAAGGAAAATCCGGAGGCGGCGGAGGCCCTCTCGCGCCCCGCGAAGCTCGAATTCCGCCTTGCGCACCGCAGCATCCAGCCAAGCAGCGCAAAAGCCCCGCGCCGCGAATGGCCAATCGGCTACGAGCTTTTGCTTGAAGAGCGCGAAGGCCGCGACGGAGTAGTCCGCGAAATTCCGCTTTACATCAAAAAGCGCGCCGAAGCCATGGGCGACATCATAAAGCATTCGGGCGTCCACATGGACGACACCGGCAGGTTTTCAGTCGGCATGGACTTCACAGGCGAGGGCTCCAAAAAGTTTTACGAAATCACCAAAAAAATTCTCGAAGAGGACAAAAAGTACGCGGGCTCTACAAACGAATACGAGCAAAAGCAGCTGCTTGCAATCGTCCTCGACGGCAAGCTCATGAGCGCGCCGCGCATCATTTCCGCGATAAGCGACCACGGCTCGATTACGGGGGATTTCAACCAGCGCGAGGCAATGGAGCTTGCAAACGCGCTCAACAACCCGCTCAAAGTCGGGCTAAACCGCACTTCGATGAACGAAGTCGCCCCCTCCATGGCGCACGACGCGCGCAATTCCTCGCTAATCGCGGCGGCAATTGGCGCGGGTTTGGTGTTCCTGTTCATGGTGCTTTACTACCGCGGCATGGGCGTCATCGCGATGATTACGGTTGTGGCAAACATCGTGTTTATCCTGGGCGTTTTGGCGAGCTTCGGCGCGACCATGACGCTGCCGGGCATCGCGGCATTGGTCTTGACAGTCGGCATGGCGGTCGACGCAAACATCCTGATTTTCGAGCGCATGCGCGAAGAGCTGCTCGCGGGCAAGAGCATGTGGAACGCCTTGCAGGCGGGCTACGAAAAGGCTTTCTCGACAATCGTCGACGCCAACTTGACGACGCTTCTTACCGCGGTAATCCTGTGGAAGCTCGGCACGGGCCCCGTAAAGGGCTTCGGCGTAACTTTGGCTGTCGGCATTTTGGCGACGCTTTTCTGCGCGCTCATTTTCGGCAGGGCGCTGTGCGAAATCGCAGTGTCTTTGGGGCTCTTTAAAAATTCGTTCAAGTGGAGGCTGATTGGCGATACGAATTTAAACGTCATGAAATACTTCAAGGCGACGTTCATCGCCTCCTGGATTGTTATTTTGTGCGGCGTTGCGGCGGTCGCCTACCGCGGCGACAAGTGCGTTAGCATCGACTTCACAGGCGGCGAAACGCAGACTATTTCATACAACAAGGACAACCGACTCTCGGTCGCCGACATCACTTCCGTTTCAAACGACAAGCTCGGCGAAGTCCAGGCGACCTACCAGCGCGACCTCGCAACGGGCAACGAAATCCTGACAGTCCAGACCGAAACGGGCAAGGGCGAGGCGGTCTTGGAAGCCTTGCAGAAAAAATACCCGCAGTCGGACTTGAAGCTCGTCGACAAAACGAGCATCGGCGCCTCCGTAAGCTCCGACATCACCGAAAACGCGGTAATTTCGCTGCTTTTGGCGTTCGGCGGCATTCTGCTTTACGTCGCGCTGCGCTTTGAAATCGGCTTCGGCGTGGGCGCGGTCGTCGCCCTTGTGCACGACATTTTAATGGCGATAGGCCTCTATGTGATTTTGGGAATGCTCGGCATCGGCTCGGGATTGTTCTCCGCCCCGATGATTGCGGCGGTTTTGATGACAGTCGGCTACTCCATCAACGATAAAATCGTCGTATTCGACAGAATCCGCGAAGAGCTGCCGCTCAACCCAACCATGTCGCTTTACGACGTAATCCGCAAGTCAATCAACAAGACTTTCGCAAGAACAATCCTTACATCCATTACGACTTTCTTTGCCGCGCTTGCGCTGTTTATCTTCGGCACGGGCATCATCAAGGACTTCTCTTTGATATTCCTCTTGGGCATTTTGACGGGCACATTCTCTTCAATCTACATCGCAAGCCCCGTGTTCTACGCGTGGCACCGCGGCAAGAGAAAGAATGTCGAATCCGCGCAGGATGCCGAAATCAAGCACGAATGGGAAGAGGAATAGGAAAGGCGGGTTATGGCTGAAAAAATTACAATTAGCGGCGGCAAGCTGAACGTCCCGAACAACCCGATTTTGCCCTTTATCGAAGGCGACGGCACGGGGCCCGATATCTGGAAGGCTTCGGTGCGCGTGTTCGACGCTGCGGTGGAAAAAGCTTACGGCTCCTCGCGCAAAATCGAATGGCTCGAAGTTTTGGCGGGCGAAAAGGCCTTCAACAAAACAGGTTCTTGGCTGCCCGAGGAAACCTTGAAGGCTTTCAAGGAATATTTGGTAGGCATCAAAGGCCCCCTGACAACGCCGATTGGCGGCGGCATCCGCTCGCTTAACGTGGCTTTGAGGCAGGAGCTCGACCTCTACGTCTGCCAGCGCCCCGTGCGCTATTTCAGCGGGATTGAAAGCCCCGTAAAGCGCCCCGACTTGGTCGACATGGTCATATTCCGCGAAAATACCGAAGACATTTACGCGGGCATCGAATTTGAGTTCGGCTCTGAGGATGTTGCGAAGTTAAAGGCCTATTTGAAGGGCGAATTTCCCGCAAAGTTCAAGAAAATCCGCTTTCCCGAAACCTGCGGCATCGGCATCAAGCCCGTCTCTAAAGAGGGCACGCAGCGCCTCGTGCGCAGCGCGATAGAATACGCAATCGCGCAGGGCAGGAAGAGCGTAACGCTCGTGCACAAGGGCAACATCATGAAGTTCACCGAAGGCGCGTTCCGCGACTGGGGCTACGAAGTCGCCAAAAATGAGTTCGGAGCAGAGCTCATCGACAAGGGCCCGTGGTGCAAACTGCCGAACGGCATCGTCGTAAAAGACGTCATTGCCGACGCGTTCCTGCAGCAGATTTTAACGCGCCCCGCGGAGTACGACGTCGTTGCGACTTTGAACCTCAACGGCGACTACATCTCCGACGCGCTCGCAGCCCAGGTCGGCGGCATCGGCATCGCCCCGGGCGCGAACATCAACTACATTTCAGGCCACGCGATTTTCGAGGCGACCCACGGCACAGCCCCGAAGTACGCAAACCTCGACAAGGTAAACCCGGGCTCTTTGATTTTGTCGGGCGAGATGATGTTCAGGTATTTGGGCTGGAACGAAGCGGCGGACTTGCTCGTAAAGGGCTTGGAGGGCGCGATAAGCTCAAAGACCGTAACATACGACCTCGCGCGCCTCATACCGGGCTCGACGGAGCTCAAGTGCTCCGAGTTCGCAACGGCGGTAATTTCCAAAATGTAAAAATTTTTGCAAGGCAAAAAATAAAGCATGCTTCGTTTGAAGCATGCTTTTTTTGGCGAATTTTTTTGCAAATTTTGCGCCGCTATTTGCAGAGCTTTTCGGAAATCGAATTTGCGATGTCGCCCGCGTTTTGCCAGCCGAAAACTTCTTTGGACTGGAATTTGATTTTGAGCGACTTTTCCAAAGCCAGGACAATTTGTATGTGCGCAAAAGAGTCCCAGCCCTCGAGGTTCGCGGGGCTTGTTTCGGGCGAAATTTTTATTTTGTCGTCGTCCAAAACTTCGGCGAACGCCTCTTGGATTTTTTGCAGAATTTCCTCTTGGCTCATGTCTTGAAAATGGCGGCGGTTTTTTGCGCCGCCGCGTTAAATTACTTTTGAACGTATTCGATTTTTTCGCCGCAGGCTGAAAGAGTTAGGTGGTTGCAGCCGTCCTTGCGCGCGCTCTTTTCGGTGCGCCCGACAATTTGCGCGTCAATTCCAAAGCTTTTTGCAATGTCCACGACCTTTTGCGCGTCGGAAGGCTTGCAGTAGATTTCCATGCGGTGCCCCATGTTGTAAACCTTGTACATTTCCTTCAAAGAGGTTTTGCTGGCTTTTTGGATTGCCCTGAAAATCGGCGGTGGCGTGAAAAGGTTGTCCTTTATGAAATGGACGCCGTTGCCGAAGCGCATGCACTTTGTCTGCCCGCCGCCCGAGCAGTGGATTATGCCCTTTATGAGCTTCGGATATTTTTTGACAATTTTTGCGATTACGGGCGCGTAGGTGCGCGTTGGCGAAAGCAAAGCCTCGGCGACTGTCATGTTCGATTCGGGCAGTTTGTCCTCAAGCCTGTACGGGCCGCAATAGACGAGGGCTTTCGGCGTGTTTGAGTCGTAGGTTTCGGGGTATTTTTTGCGGTAGTATGGCGAGAGCATGTCGTGGCGCGCGCTCGTGAGGCCGTTGGAGCCGATGCCGCTGTTTTCAAAATCCTCGTACTTCGCCTTGCCGTACGAGGCAAGCCCGACGATTGCAAGGCCCGAGTCGATGCCGTTTGGCATCAGCACCTTCTTGCGCTCCAAAACCGCGACAGCGCACGAGTCCACAACGACGCTGCCCGTCAAGTCGCCGACGTCCGCGGTTTCGCCGCCGCCCGAGTGCGTTTTAACGCCGAGGCTCGAAAGCTTCTTGATAAAATCTTCGGAGCCGTTGATGAGCTCGGCGAGGGCTTTTGCGGAAAAGCCGACCGCGTTGCGGTTTACTGTGTTTGAAATTACAATGCCGTCGAGCGCGCCGATGCAGAGCAGGTCGTCGATGTTCATCACAATCGAGTCCTGCGAAATTCCGCGGAATACGGAGGCGTCGCCTGTTTCCTTGAAATAGAGGTAGGCTATAATCGACTTTGTGCCGCTGCCGTCGGAGTGGATTACGTTGCACTTGCTCTTCGACGAAGTCAAAAAGTCCTTTGTGATTTTGCAAAACGCTTTGGGGAAGAGCCCCCTGTCGAGCTTGTCGACCGCCGCGTGTACTTCTTCTTTTGAGGACGAGACGCCGCGCGAGGCGTATCTGTCGGTTTGCGCTTTTTTTGTCGTTGCCATAAATTTACAGCTCCTTTGCAAGTTTTAGGAAATTTTCTTTAAGCTCCAGGTAGTTTTGCGCGACGGGCAAGTCCGCGTTTTCCGCCGCGAATTTTTCGGTCGGCTTGTACAAAACCGCGCGGTCGGCGGCGCGCAGCATGGAGAGGTCGTTGTAGGAGTCGCCCGAGGCGATAACCTTGAAGTTTAGGCTTTTGAACGCCTCCACCGACTTTCTTTTTTGGTCTGAAATTCTGAGCTTGTAGCCTGAAATTCTGCCCGAAGGTTCTATTTCCAGCTCGTGGCAGAAGAGGCTCGGGTAGCCGAGCTTTGCCATGAGGGGGCGCGCGAACTGCTCGAAGGTGTCGGATAAAATCACGACCCTTCCGATGCTTTTTAGCCAGTCCAAAAATTCCCCCGCGCCCTCGAGCGGGTCGATTTGGTCGATTGCTTTTTGTATGTCGGCAATTTTTATTCCGTTTTTGTCGAGGATGTCGAGGCGGTAGCGCATGAGCTTGTCGTAGTCGGGCTCGTCGCGCGTGGTGCGGCGCAGGGCTTCGATGCCCGTTTTATTTGCAACGGCAATCCAGATTTCGGGTATGAATACGCCTTCGAGGTCTAATGTGAAAATAATCATTTTTTTTGATGCTATTTGCCGGGCAGGAAATCCGCCTCGGCGCAGTTGCCGAGATTTTTAGAGTGCAGGGCGGTTTGTTTTTGCGTAATCGAGTCCACGATGTAAAGCGCGCGGCTCTTGCCCTGGGTTTTTGTGAAAATTATGTGGCGGCCGTCGTTTGTCCAGCGCGGCAGGCTCGAGGAGCCCCCTGTTGTGATTACTTTGCTTTGCTTTGTGTTGAAGTCGTAAACCGCGATTTGGAACGCGCCGCTTTGGGCGGTCGTGAAAGCTATGAGGTTTGGAAATCTCTTGTTCCAGTCGGGCTCGGAGCAGTATCCGCTTATGTTTGTGGGAATTCTTTTCATCTGCCCGCCGCTTGAGGGCATTGTGTAGATTTGCGGGCCGCCCATTTGGTCGCTTGAAAAAATCAATTCTTTGCCGTTTGGCGACCATGCCGCGCTCGCCTCCGCGGCGGAGGTGGTTGTCAGCCTTTTTAGGTTTGTTTTCGCCGTTCCGCCCGCCGCGCACGTCCAGATTTCCGCGTTGCCCGACGCCGTCAAAATCATCGCGACTTTCGAGCCGTCGGGGCTGAACGCGCCGCCTGTGTTCGTGCCTTTGAACGCGGCGAAAGTCTTGCGCGTTTTTGTGCGCAGGTCGATTTCGTACAAGTCCATGAGCTTTGTGCGGAAGTAGCCGGTGTAGATTATTTTCGAGCCGTCGGGCGACCAGTGCGGCAGCATGGAATCGGACTTGTCGTTTGTTATCGAGCGTATGTTTTGGAAGAGCATGTCCGAAGAGTAGATTTCCGTATGCCCCGTCCTGTCGGAGACGAACGCCAAAGTTCCCGTAAAGTAGGAGGGCTCGCCCAAAATTTTCATCACAGCCAAATCGCACGCCTTGGCGACTGCGTTTGCGGTGTTGAGCCCCTGGACAGTCTGCGCGAAAGGCTTTGAGCCGTCTATTTTAAGATTGACGCCGCCGTTTTGGGCTTTGGAAATATCGATGTTGAAATGCGCGTCGGCCTTTACGATGCGGAACGCCCCGTGGGTCGAGAGCGCGCGGGCTGCAAGCGCGGCGGCCTCGTCGCCGCCTGATATTGAAATGCGGTATACGGGGTTTTTGGAATCCCAAGTTTTGGTGATGTCGACGGGCTTTTGGGCGGCGTCCTGGGCGCATGCGCACGCAAGCGCAAGCGAGGCGAAAATAAATGCAAAAAATCTCCTGAGCATATTCCAAAAATAAAATAGTAGTTTTCTTTTCTTTCAACCTTTTTTATCAAAAAAAATGCCGCCTTTTGCGCGCGCGGCGATTATTTTTCTTGTAATGGAAAAAACAAAGAATAGAGTCTTTTTTTATGGAAAAGTTCTTATATTTGTCTCTCGCTCCCGAAGCCTTGGTGGCTTCCAACCTAAAGCCCGAAGATTTCGGCGCATACTACGCCACGGGCGACTATCACCGCTCGTTCGACCAGGCGATTTTCTTCCAAATCGACCCGAATTTCAAAAGCGACTATTTCCCGATGGAAAAATTCGAGGAGCTTTGTGTCCCGCACCCCGACGGCTCGCCGCACAAGTCGGTTTATTTGTCGGTGTACCGCGTCTTGGAGCACGTCCCGATTTCCGCGTTCGGCAACCTCTACCTTACGACCTCCGACGGCAAAACGTTGGAGCTTAAAAAGGCGAAGTTTGCGCCCGACAGCTCGAATTTGTTTTTGTACCAGGACTTGGCTCCCGCCCGCCCGCGCGTCGCAAGCGTGCTTAATCCGCAGGAATACGCAAAGCGGCTGACGAGCCCCGAAAGGCTTGTGCACATGTCTAAAATCGCCTTTTGCGACCTCAAGCTCGGCGGCCTTGAAGCCGACCCCGAAAACGGCGACGCCCACGACCTCCCCTATAAAAACATTCCGCACTTGCGCGACTGCATACGCGAAATCAGCCTAAAAAGCGGCAAGAACAACAAGGTCGTCGTGCGCAACATGATTGGCGAGCTTTTGTTCAGAACGGTAAAGCGCGGCTTCTACGTCGGCGCGGGCGACGAGTTTATCTACTACCCGATGCCCTCGCGCGAGGAGCTTGACGACAAATACTACTCGTGGTGGCGCAGCGCGCTTTCGACGTTCGGCGCGTAATTCCTTTCAAAGCGGGCAGGGGGTTCCCCCGTCCGTTTTGTTGTATCTTTTTTTAATTTAAACAACAAACAAAATAAAAAATGAATCCTGATGTAATCCCGCAATTCGCCGCCGCCGCGGCTTGTAAATGTCCGTTTAACTCGATAGAGCCGATTTTCTGGCTTGTGCCGGTTGCTTCAATCGTCGCGTTGTCGTTTGCCTTCTGCTTTTATAAAAGCATGAAGAAAGAGGAGGCGGGCACCGACATCATGCAAAAAATAGCATCCCACGTGCGCGAGGGCGCGTTTGCGTATTTGAAGCAGCAGTACAAGGTCGTCGCGATGGTGTTTGTTTTCATCGCCGCGATTTTCGCATATTTGGGCTGGGTTGCGGGCATCCAGAACAAGTGGGTCTGGGTGGCGTTTTTGACGGGCGGCTTCTTCTCGGGGCTCGCGGGATTTTTCGGGATGAAAACCGCCACTTACGCAAGCTCGCGCGCCGCGTGGGCTGCAAACCACTCGCTCGACAAGGGCTTGCGCGTCGCATTCCGCTCGGGCGCGGTCATGGGCCTTACGGTTGTCGGGCTTGCGCTTCTTGACATTTCTTTGTGGTTTTTGATTTTGAACTATTTTGTCGAGGCGGCGTCCGCTTCGCAAAAAATGGTGATTATTACAACGACAATGCTTACATTCGGCATGGGCGCGAGCCTGCAGGCTCTCTTCGCGCGCGTTGGCGGCGGCATTTTCACGAAGGCTGCCGACGTCGGCGCCGATCTTGTCGGCAAAGTCGAGGCGGGCATCCCCGAGGACGACCCCCGCAACCCCGCCACCATCGCCGACAACGTCGGCGACAACGTCGGCGATGTCGCGGGCATGGGCGCGGACTTGTACGAATCTTACTGCGGCTCGGTTTTGGCGACCGCCGCTTTGGGCGCCGCCGCCTACATGACGGATCCCGCCGTGCAGATGAAGGCGGTTTTGGCTCCGATGCTCATCGCCTCCGTCGGCACAATCCTTTCGATTATAGGCATCTATTGCGTCAAGGTGAAGTCTGGCGCGACAAGCAAGGAGCTTTTGGGCGCGCTTGGCAGGGGCGTAAATGTAAGCTCAATCTTGATTTTGATTTCGTCTCTTGTAATTTTGTGGGCTTTGAAACTGCCGAATTTCTGGGGCAACTGGGCCGCCATTGTCGTGGGGCTTGCAACAGGCATTTTAATCGGGAAGGTTACGGAATACTTCACTTCCGAGGCTTACGCGCCGACAAAGAAAATCGCCGAGCAGGCTCAGACGGGCCCCGCGACAGTCATAATCGGCGGCATGGGCACAGGCATGTTTTCGACTTGCTATCCCGTTTTGATTATCGTAATCGGCACGGCTCTTTCATACATGTTTGCGGCGCGCTGGAATATCGCCAATATGACCGACGGGCTTTACGGCATCGGCATCGCCGCAGTCGGCATGCTCTCCACTTTGGGCATAACTTTGGCGACTGACGCCTACGGGCCCATCGCCGACAACGCGGGCGGCAACGCCGAAATGTCGGGGCTTGGCAAGGAAGTACGCCGCCGCACCGACATGCTCGACGCGCTCGGCAATACGACCGCCGCAACGGGCAAGGGCTTTGCAATCGGCTCCGCGGCGCTTACCGCTTTGGCTCTTCTTGCCTCTTATGTGGAAGAAATAAGAATAGGGCTTTTGCATGGGCAGGGCGCGGGCGGAAAGGCGGACGCCACCATTGCCGCAATCGAAAAAATGGGCAAGTCAATTCACGACGCAAGCCTTGTCGATTTCATGAATGTTTACGAGGTCCACCTGATGAATCCGCGCGTGTTGCTCGGGCTTTTCATAGGTTCTATGATGGCGTTTTTGTTCTGCGGGCTGACAATGAACGCGGTCGGCCGCGCTGCCACGCAGATGGTCAACGAAGTGCGCCGCCAGTTCCGCGAAAAAGTCGGCATTATGGAGGGCAAGGCGGAGCCCGACTATGCAAGATGCGTCGGCATTTCCACAAAGGCGGCGCAGAAGGAAATGGTTGTTCCCGCGCTTTTGGCGGTTCTTGTGCCGGTTGTCGTCGGGCTTGTTTTCGGCGTTCCGGGCGTTTTGGGGCTTCTTGCGGGCGCGCTTGCGGCGGGCTTTGTTTTGGCT
>JAFXRX010000224.1 GCA_017526045.1 Opitutales bacterium | reverse complement strand
TCTTACTCTTGTTTTTCCGCTCATAAAAACAATATTAAAATGCCCAATTCCCCGCCTTTTTCAACAAAAATAAATCAAAAAAAAGACGATTTTTCATTTCGCCAAAAAAACGGCGCAGCCAAAAAAGCCGCGCCGCCCAAAGTTAAAAAGAAGCAAGCCGCCTCAGGCACCGAGCTCCTTGAATATGAGCTTTACGTACCGCTCGAAGTCGACGTCGGTTTCCATCGCGTTTGAAATAGAGGAAATGGCGTGCACGACAGTGCCGTGCGTCCTGCCGCCGAACTGCCTGCCGATTTCCTCGAGCGAGTGTTTTGTCAGCTTTCGGGCGGCAAACATCGCAACCTGCCGCGCAAGCGCGATGCCCATGGTCCTGCGCGAGCCCAAAATATCGGAAACAGACACCTTGTAAGAGCCCGCCACGACCTCCAAAATCTTTTCGATTGAGACCTGCCCCGTTTGCTCCTCCTGCTTCAAGAAGTCCTCCAAAAGCTTTTGGGCTGTGGCAAGATCGAGCCTTTTCGAGGACGAGACAAGGCTGCAGAAGCCCGCAAGGCGGTTGAGCGCGCCCTCCATTCTGCGCACGTTGCCCGTAATGTTCTTTGCGACGAAATCCAAAACATCCTTCGGGATTTCCACCGAATAGGCGGAAGCCTTCTTCTCAAGGATTGCGAGCCTTGTTTCGTAGTCCGGCGGCTGGATGTCGACAGACACTCCCCACTCGAAGCGCGAAACCAGGCGCCCCTCGATGTCCTGGATTTCGGATACGGGGCGGTCGCTTGAAATTATTATCTGCTTGCAGGATTCAAAAAGGTCGTTGAACGTGTGGAAAAATTCCCTCTGCAAGCCCTTTTTGCCCGAGAAGAACTGGACGTCGTCAATCATCAGGACGTCGACGTCCCTGTACTTTTTGCGGAAAGAGACGTAGTCGTTTTCCTTGGTGGCGGCGATAAACTCGTTTAAAAAACGCTCCGAGGAAATGTAAACTATGCGCTTTTGCGGCGAATTTTTAAATATGAAATGCGCAACGGCGTGCATTAGGTGAGTCTTGCCCAAGCCCGTCGGAGCGTAGATGAAAAGCGGATTGTACGCGCTGCCCGGGGCGTTTGCGACTGCAAGCGCGGTTGCGTGGGCAAAGGCGTTGCCGTCCCCGACGACAAAGTTTTCAAAAGTGTTGCGCGGGTTTATCGCGGGCGGGGCGACGGGCGCGGCGGCGGGGGCGCGGCGGCGCGCTTCGGGGGCTTGGAGGCGCGGCTCTTCGCGCGGAGCCTCGCCCTGCTGCGAGGCGGAGATTTCAAATTTTACATCCATGCCCGATGCCATGCACAGGTGCTTTTTAATCAAGTCCGAATAGTTGTCCCTAATCCAGTCCGCGGCAAATTCAGTGCCGGCGTTGAGCCTTAGAACTCCGCCTTCGGCTCCCGCGCAGACAACGGGCTCAAACCAGGACGCAAACGTCTCCGACGCCATCGAAGCCGACAGCGTGGATTTTGCGATGTCCCAGATTTGGGCGTCAACTGTGTTTGTCAAATTGTTCGGCATATTCAAATTTTGCGTTGTATTTATTCACAATGCCTTATGCCCGGGTCAAGCTTATATTTTCGCGGGGCAAAGCAATTCTTCGCAAGAGCGCAAGCCATAGGCTCTTACATAAAAATTTTTTTGCTGGGGAACGGGGCATTGTATAATAAATTGTTGAGGTTTAATAAGTTATAAAAAAACCAAGAGGCTTCTGAAAAATCTTCGGACAAATGCCGAAAGCGTTTTTCGCGCCTCAATGCCAACGACTATTTTACAAACCCGAAAATTTTTCAAGAAGAACTTTTCGACAAGTTATTGACAATGCCGCTGTCGAAAAATTTTTAAAAAAAATGCTTGCCAAGATTTTTTTTCTTGCCGCCAGCCCGATTTGCGCAATTTCAGGCGGTTTTTGCCCGAGCCATAACAGTTAAACGCCTAAAACCCGTAATTGACAAAAAAGCCTTTTGACTTATCCGCATAATTATCAATAACTTGCAAATTTCAAAAACAGTTGTTATAAAGTTGTTGACAATGGAAATCCGACATTTTTGCAGTTCGCCCGCGCCCAAAAAAAATTTTTTTCGCATCAAAAAAAATGCGAACTCCCCGCCTTCGGGAAATATTTTTTACCTTGAAAAAGGAAATCGAATGTTTTGTAATGTTTTCATTATTTTACACACAGAAAAAGAAAGTATACTATGACAGACAAAGAAGTTCTACAAAACGCCGCAAACGAAGCAAGAGGCCTTGCAATCGACGCAGTTGCGGCGAGAAATTCGGGGCACCTGGGCCTTCCGCTGGGCTGCGCGGAAATCGGCGCGGTTTTGTTCGGCGAAATTTTGAATATCGACCCCAAGAAAACCGACTGGCTCAACCGCGACCGCTTCGTTTTAAGCGGCGGCCACGGCAGCATGTTCCTCTATTCGTGGCTTCACATGTCGGGCTTTGACCTCACAAAAGAAGACGTCGCAAGCTTCCGCCTGAAGGGCTCCAAAACCCCCGGGCACCCCGAATTCGGCGAAACAGCGGGCGTCGAGGCCACAAGCGGCCCGCTCGGCCAGGGCATCGCAAACGCAGTCGGCATGGCCATTTCCGAAAAAATGGCGCAGGCGCGCTTCAACACGGAAGGCCAAAAAATCATCGACCACAAGGTGTTTTGCCTGGCGGGCGACGGCTGCTTCCAGGAGGGCATTTCCGCCGAGGCAAGCGCAATCGCCGCGCACTACAAGCTCGACAACCTCGTTTTGATTTACGACTCAAACGGCGTGACATTGGACGCCGCCGCAAACAAATCGCAGAGCGAAGACACCGCAAAACGCTACCAGGCGTACGGCTTTGAAGTCTTCACAGCCGACGGCCACGACCTCGACGCAATCAAGGCCGCGCTCAAAAAGGCAATCAAGCGCGAAAACGGCAAGCCAAAGCTCGTAATTTTCAAGACCCTCATCGCAAAGGGCATCCCCGAAGTCGCGGGCACGAACAAGGGCCACGGCGAAGGCGGCGCGAAATTTGCCGAAGCCGCCAGAAAAGCTTTGGGGCTTCCAGAAGAAAAATTCTTCGTAAGCGAAGCTACATGCGAATATTTCGCGCGCCTTGCCAAAAAGCGCGCCCGCAAGCGCAGGGCTTGGGAAAAGGCTTTTGAAGCCTGGAAAGTGGCCAATCCGCAAAAGGCGGAAGAGCTCGAAATTTGCCTCAACAAAAAGGAAATCTTCGCGGACGCAAAGAAGCTTTTGGGCTTCATCCCCGAATTCCCCAACACCGACCACAGCGCATCCCGCGTCTCGGGCGGCGTAATTTTAAATTCGCTCGCAAAAAAGATGCCCAACATCGTCTCGGGCTCCGCCGACCTCTACGGCTCGACCAAGAACTACATCAAGGAAGGCGGCGACTTCTCGCCCGAATGCCCGCAAGGCAGAAACATCTACTACGGCATCCGCGAGCACGCAATGGGCGCGATAACAAACGGCATAAGCTACTACGGGCTCTTCACGCCCTCGTGCGCCACATTCCTGACATTCGCGGGATACATGATGGGCTCGATGAGAGTCGCGGCTCTTTCGAAC
>JAFXRX010000023.1 GCA_017526045.1 Opitutales bacterium | reverse complement strand
GAAGAGCTTTCCTTCAAGCTTTGGGATGGCGCGACCGGCAAAACCCTGAACGTTGCGGGAGTGTCAGTCCCCGCGCAAATCGGCGACGCCTCGTATTCGTACCCCGACAATATGCTTTTGCTAAACGCAACAACATCCGCGCTTTCGGGTTATGAAAAATGGGCAAAAGACAGCGGGCTAAGCGGCGCGGACGCTTTAGCGTCGGCAATCCCGCACAACGACGGCATTACAAATCTCGAAAAATACGCGTTCGGCTTGAACCCGAACAAGAGCGCAAGCTATGCCGATAACGCCCTGTTTGTCCGCGGCATATCCGACGGCGTTGCGCAAATTCAATACCCCGTTTTGGCGTCGGCAACCGACGTTTCGATAAAACTATTGAAGAGTTCCGACATGGCAAATTGGGTCGAAGTTTCCGCTGCGCCAAGCGGCGAGAGCGGCGGATTTAATCTGTTTAGAGCCGAAATCGAAATATCGAACGCCTTGTTTATAAAACTGAAAGTAGAGAAAAACTAAATTCGGGATTTTTTTCCTAAAACAAAAACCGAAGCAAGAAAAAATGCTTCGGTTTTTTTTGCGGGGGAAGGGGGAGGTTTTTTTAGAAGCGGACTTGCAGCTGGGCGCGGGCGATGTGCATGTTTGCCTGCGGGTTGTCCGCGGTATTGTACGGGTCGCGGAAGTTCGCGTATTCGTAGCCGATTTGGAACTTCATGTCGTTGCCGTTTATATACCAGTTGAGCCCGCCGTAGATTGTAAATGCCTTGTCGAAGTAAAGCGTTTGCGGGCGGTCGCGCGTCGCGCCTTTTGAGTTTAGCAGGACGTCTTTCATATTCACGCCGCGCCCGTCGGTGAACAGGTGGCTAAATCTTACAACCGCGCTTAATCTCCCGTAGTCGGCGTCCTCGCAAAAATAGTATTCGCCGCAGACGTTGTAGCCCATCGGCCGCGCCGTGCTTTGCCTGTCGCGCGAGCCGTATTCGACGTTTGCGAGCATGCCGTCCGCCCACAGCACAAAATCTTTTTGGTACTTTATTACGACGAACGGGTTTACTTCCGCGATTGCCCCGTACTTGTCGTTTGAAATGATATTCGCGCTCGCCCCGTAGCCCGATTTCGCGCCGAATGTAAGGGAGATGTCGTCCGTCGGCTTGCAGGTGTAGATGAGAGCCGCCCACAGGTTTACGTTGTTGTCGTTTACGGGGTTTGTCTCCTTGCCAGAAAGGTGGGTGCGCATTAAAATCGAGTTGTTTATCGAGTTTGTTACAGCCAAGTGGTATTTAAGCCCCTTGACGTCCCCGATGTCGCCGTCGCAGAAAAGCCCCAAGTAGCGGACGCCCATGCCGAGCCTGCTGTTGTTTTGCGAGTAGGTAAAATATTTTGTGACGATTGACGAGTCGATTGCGGGAATATTCGCGCAGCCCAAATTTTCCTCGTATGACATCTGCACTTTTTTGATGCCGAGCGTAAAAGAAATCGGATAATTTTCGATGTCGAAAGACTTTGTTACGAAGCAGTCGAGCAAATAGTTTGAGCCGTTTGTGCTGCGGCGGCAGAAGTCGATTGTAAGAGCCGCCTTCCAGTTGCCCTCCATTTCCGCGCGGACGCCCAGGAACATTCTGCGCAGGCTGATGCCGTCGAAGCTTTCGCTCGTGTCGCCGATTTCAAGGTCGGAGTAGCTGTAAACGAACTGCGTCAGCCCCCAGAGCGAAAATTTCAGGCTGTTTTCGCATTCGGGGCGCGCGATTGTCATATTCTTTACGATGCTCGAAGCCTGGTCGGTTGTGATTATCCCGCTTTGCTTGAGCTCCTCGAGCATCTTCTTGTCCTGCGCAAAAGCGTTTGAGGGCATTGCGCCCAATAGCGCGCCCGCCGCGAGTATCGAAATTGTTGCTTTTGCGATTTTCATAAAGTTGGAAAATAAATACGTTTTCGCGGAGTTTGGCAAGACAAAACGGGAACATTTTTCGGTTTTTATTAGAGCAAAAATTGCTTGCAAAACTTTGCGATGTCTGCTTTGACTTTCCCGAAAATCCCTGAAAAAAAATATGGAAATTTTTGTAAGCAACATGCCCCACACCGCAACCGAGGGCGATTTAAAAGAATTGCTCGCGCCCTTTGCGGCGGTCGAAAAAATCAGGATGCTCAAGGACAAATTTTCGGGCAAGCCGCGCGGAATGGCGTTTGTGGAACTTCCAGAGGGCGCGGCCGCAAAACAAATTGTCGAGGCTCCAAACGGCTCCGACATGGGCGGCAGAGCCCTGAAAGTCGATTTCGCAAGAGAG
>JAFXRX010000223.1 GCA_017526045.1 Opitutales bacterium | reverse complement strand
TGCCCGAGGGCGAAGACCCCGACACCCTGATTTTAAACAGGGGCGCGGATTTCGCAAAAGAGCTGATTTCAAGCAACGTTTCAGCCATTTCGTTTATGGTGGACTCTTTCAAGCGCAGCTTCCCAAACCCTTCGGTAGGGGAGAAAAGGCAGATTTTGGAGGATATTTACGACTTTGTCTCGTGCGCCTCCTCGCATGTGTCAAAATACGAATATTTGCGCGAGGCGTCCTCGCTTTTGGGCGCGAATTTCGACGCCGTATGCAAGGATTACGTCGAGCGGCGCAGCCCCGAGGCGGAAAATTTCGGCGATTTGCCCCCCGCGAGGAATTCGCACCAAGTATTGACAAACGCCGTTTATGATGTATTAGTTGTTGCTTTAAATAATCCGCAAATTGCCCACTCGCTGTCAAATTCGATTGACCCTGAATGGATAATCGGCGCGTCTGCGCAGTGCAATTTGCTAAGGAGGCTCATCGCTTTTTACCGGAGCGGGGAGGCCTTCGAGGTCTCGGAAATTGAGGACGAAGAAGAAAGGAACATCGCGTATAAAATATTGGCGACATCGGCGGGCGGCATTGAAAATCCCGGGAAGGCGGCTGCGGAATGCCTGGAAAGAATACATAAAAATTATTGCGAAAATAAAATAGAAAAATTCAAGCGCATAATAGACAGCCCCGCGTCTTCAAGCGAAGAAAAACGCGAAGCGCTAAAACAGATAAGCGCGATGCGCAGAGTTTTGCGCGAAACAAAATTTATTATATAATAAACAAAAAATCCGATATAAATTATTTATGTCAGCATCTAAAAAGACAGTCAAGAAGACCAAAATAGCGGCATCAAAGCCGAAAACTCCCGCAAAAAAAGCGGCAAAACCTTCGTCGGCGAAAAAGCCCCAGCCCAAGAAGGCCGCGCCCGCCAAGAAGGCGGCTCCCGCAAAAAAAGCCGCGCCAACGAAAAAGCCCGCGGCAAAAAAGGCGGCTCCCGCCCCCAAAAAACCCGTGGCAAATAAGGCTCAACAAAAAGTCCCCGCAAAAAAGCCAGCGGCAAAGGCGCAGGAGAGCCAGCAAAAAGCTCCGGAAAAGAAGCCAGAAACAAAGCCTTTCTCGCTAAAAAAGCGCATTCCAATCAACGCGCCGCAGATTGCAAAAACGACCATAACCCAGAAAAAGGAAATGCTCAAGGCCGCCGCCGAGCAGGTCGTCTCAGTCGAAAAGTCCGAAAAAGTTTCGTCGGCAAAGCATAAAAAAGTTTTGAACGACAAAATTTTGCAGCTCGTAAATATTTCAAAGGAAAAGGGCTACCTGACTGTCCAGGACATCAACGAAAACCTTACGGAAAATCTCAACAACCCCGACGAAATCGAAAACGTCATAAACATCCTCGAAAATTTGGACGTCGACATTCTCGACACCGACGAAGTCGAGGGCTTTATCGACCGCTCCAAGGACGCCGAAGACAAGCAGGTTCGCGCCTCGCAGGCTGACAACCTCGACGACCCCGTAAGAATGTACTTAAAGCAGATGGGACAGGTGCCCCTGCTTTCGCGCGAGCAGGAAGTCTCGATTTCCCGCAGAATAGAGCAGGCGGAAAACAAGGCGACAAAGGCACTCTTTTCAGTCGCGCTTACAAACCGCTTTCAAATCGACCTTGCAAAAAAGCTTTTGAACCGCGAGGAGCGTTTCGACAAAATCGTGCTCGACAAAAAAATCGACAGCCGCGAAAAGTATTTTAAGGATGAACTACCGAAATACTTGAGGGAGGCTGAAGGCTTGGAGGAAAAGCTCGAAAAAGCTTGGGATTCTTACGAAAACGCCAAAAACCCCTCCATCCAAAAACGCTATCTGACAGCCTTCAAAAACACCGAGGCAAAACTCAAGGACGTCTATAAAGGCTACAAGTTCAAGCTCAAGGTTTTCGAAGAATTTTTGGACGGCCTCTCGCCAGTATTGCGCGAAGTCGAAGAAAGCCTGCACAAGCTCGACGCTTTCGAAAAGTCGGGCAAGAAAATTAAAATCGGCGACGTCGGCAAAATCAAGGAGCGGCTTTTGAACATCCGCAACATGTACCGCCTCGACCCCGCCGAGCTTTTGTCGCTTGTTCGCGAAGTGCGCCAGGACATGCGCGAAGCCCACAAGGCCAAGACCGAAATGGTGCGCGCAAATTTGCGCCTCGTAATTTCTATCGCAAAAAAATACACAAACCGCGGGCTGAATTTCCTCGACCTCATCCAGGAGGGCAACATGGGGCTCATGAAGGCCGTTGAAAAATTCGAATACCGCCGCGGCTACAAATTCTCGACATACGCAACATGGTGGATTAGGCAGGCCATAACCCGCTCAATCGCGGACCAGGCGCGCACAATCCGCATACCGGTGCAC
>JAFXRX010000022.1 GCA_017526045.1 Opitutales bacterium | reverse complement strand
GGCAAAAGCGTATTGCGCGGTAGCCCATGAAGGGGTTTTCCTCGTGCCCGAATTCGTTTATGAAAGCAAGAGTTTTGTCGCCGCCCAAGTCGATAGTGCGGATTGTCACGGGCTTTCCTTCCGCCTTGACAACCGCCACCTTGTAGGCTTCGAACTGGCTTTCCTCGTCCATGAATTTGCCCTTGTCGATAAAAAGAGCCTCTGTGCGGAAAAGCCCGATGCCGTCGGAGTACGCCATTGAGCCGTCCTTGATGTCGGCGTGCGATCCGATGTTAAATTCGAGAAAAACCCTGTGGCCGTCGGAAGTCTCGGAGGTGTAGGGCAGCGACGAGTCGAAAATGCGCTCGATTTCGCGGTGGATGTTGGCAATTTCCGTGTATTTTTTGAGCGTTTCGGAGGAAGGGCGCAGGAAGATGTTACCCTTGTAGCCGTCGACTAAAATATTGTCGCCTGTTCTGATGCCGATGTTTTCGATGTCGATGCCGACGATGCAGGGCACGCGCAGGGAGCGCGCCAAAATCGCGGTGTGGCTTGTCTGCGAGCCTTTTTCGGTTATGATGCCGAGAACTTTTGTTTTGTCGACAAACGCGAAGTCCGGGGGGGTAAAGTCTTTGCTTGCAAGAATTACTGGCTCGCCCAGATTTAGCGACGACTTTTCCTCGTGCCCCATGAGGTTGTTTATGACGCGCCTTGAAACGTCGCGGATGTCGGCAATTCTTTCGCGCATGAAGGGGTCGTCGATTTCCTCGAACGCCTGCAGGAAGCGGTTGACCACTTCGCTGTAGCAGCTTTCGATGTTGCGCTTTGTCTCGTTTAAATTCGCGTAGACTTCGTTTATGATTGCGACGTCTTCCAAGACGAGCAGGTGGGCGTCGAAAATCGAGCTTTCCTCTTCGCCGACTTTTTGGGAAATTTCGTCTTTGAGCGAGCAGATGTCGGCGCGGGTTTTCATTAGAGCCTGCTCGAACCTCTTTATTTCGCCGTCGATTTGCGACTCGGAAACGTTGTATTGCGGCACTTGCGCGACGGAGCGCATAACTACAAAAGCCTTGCCGTACGCCGTGCCGTTCGACACGCCGATGCCGGTGAAAGTTTGCTCGTTTTCTGCGGATCTATCGCTCATTGTCCCTTCGTTTTTACGAATAAATTATTTTTTTGCAATACTTTTTTATGTGTAAATAACTCATATAAAAGTTATTCAGCCTTCTTTGCGCGGCGCGGCTTTGCGTTTTTTTTGTAGATTGAAGGGTCGATGCCAAGATTTTTTATTTTGTAGTTCATTATTCGCTGGGAAATCCCCAGGTGCCGCGCCGACGCAGTGGCGTTGCCGCGGTGGATTTTCAAAGCCTCGCTTATTAGTTCGCGCTCGAAAGAGCGCACGGTTGCCGTGAAGTCGATTTCGGAATCTTCGGAGAGCTTTGAAGTGTTTGTGGACTGCGCCGTCTGCAATGAGGGCGGCAGGTTGTAGCCGTAAATTACGGCGTCAGATGCGGACATCACCGCGCTTTCAATGGCGTTTTCAAGCTCGCGGACGTTGGCGGGCCAATGGTAGAGCATAAGCATATTGATTGTGGGGGTGGATATACGCTTTACCTTTTTCTTGTGCTTTTTGTTGAATTTGGAAATGAAAAATTCGGCGAGGGTTGTGATGTCGCTTCTCCTGTCGCGCAGGGCGGGCAGATTTATGGAAAACGCGTTTAATCTCAGATATAAATCCTCCAAAAATTTTCCGCTTTCGACCAGTTCTTCGAGGCTTGCGTCGGTCGAGGCGATTATGCGCGCGGAGCTTTTTAGCTTTGTTTTGCCGCCGACGCGGTAGAAGGAGCCGTCCTGCAAATATCTTAAAAGCCTAAGCTGCGCCTCGCGCGAGAGGTTGCCGATTTTGTTTATGAAAATCGTGCCGCCGTCCGCGCTTTCCAAAAGGCCCGCCTTGTGCGTTTTCTTCGCGCTTATCGAATTTTGCTCGACGCCGAAAAGCTCCGCCTGTTGCAGGCTTTCGGGCAGGGCGACGCAGTTGAGGGTTGCGAATGTCTTGGGCTTTCTCTCTCCCGCCGAGACTATCGCGTTTGCGACGAATTTTTTACCCGTTCCCGTCTCGCCGCGGATTAAAACGGGCATGTCTTCGGGGGCGACTTGCGCTATCATTTTTATGACGTTGCGCATCGAGTTGCACTTGCCGATTACGCCTTCCTGCGAGGTTTTGTCGGAAAGCTCCATTCGAAGGCGGCGGTTTTCTTCGAGCAGCTGCTCCCTTTCGCGGTTTTGCAAAAACAGCACGGAGACTGCGTCCGCCATAATGTTTGCGAGAGTTTCAAGCAGGCTCAAATCGCGGCGCAAGTTCGCGCTTTCTGCGACGGGGCGGTCGATTGAAAGCGTGCCAATCACTTGTTCGCGGTAGATAATGGGCACGCAAATGAAGGCGATTTTTTGCCCCGCGATGCGCGTTTTTGTGCGGTTTAAAAATTCGGTCGATTCTCTTATGTCTGGAATTATGCGCGACTTTGCGTGCGCAGCAACTTGGCCTGTTACGCCTTCGCCAATGCGGTAAACGCCGCGCTTGTTTTCCTCTTCTGTCATTCCGTGCGAGGCTTTTATTATTAGCAAATCGCCCTGCCTTAGCGTGACAGTCCCGCGCAGAAGCCCCATTTCAGAGTCCAGAATTTCCAGGACGTCCGCAAGCAGCTTGTCCACGTCGGTGCGGTGCACAATGACGCGGCTTATGCGGTGCAGAACAGCCATTTCTATCGAGTTGTAGTTCTGCCGCCAGTTGGGGTTTGTTGCCGTGTTAAAATCCATTTTTTTGGGGCGAATAAAAATTTATCAGCCGCGCAGGGCGGTTTTAATTATTTCTTCAGTCGAGGCGTCTTCGGGGAGTTTTGAGGACGCCGCGCGCACTGCCTTGTCGGCGTCGGCAAGCTTGTAGCCGAGGGCTGTAAGGGCGGCGACGGCGTCGGAGAATTTCGCAGAAGGCGCGGGCAAGCCCGATGCGGGCGAGGGGGCAGCAGCCGCTATCGCGCCGAATGCGCCGCGCAGCTCCACAACCAGCCTTTCCGCCGTTTTTTTGCCGATGCCCTGGCACTTTGAAAGCAGGGCGACGTCTCCGCTTTCAATCGCGCCCCTCAACGTTTCGACGCTCATTCTGCTCATTATGTTGAGCGCGATTTTCGGGCCGATGCCCGAAACTTTTTCCACAAGAAGCGTGAAAAAGTCGCGCTCCTGCGCAGTCGCAAAGCCGTAGAGAGCCTGCGAGTCTTCGCGGTAGATTGCCTTTGTGAAAAGGAAAACCTCCGAATTTACCCCGCCGAGCTTTTCGGCGGTTGTTATGGGAATGTTGACTTCGTAAAAAATGCCGTTTACGTCCACTATCGCCGTAAGCGGGGTTGACTTTGCCAGTTTGCCGCGTATGCCTGCTATCATAAAATAAAAATCGTTTAGTTTAGTTAAAAATAAATCGCCAGATGCAAAAAATGCAAGAGGCGATTTTTATTTTTTGCGCCGCGCAAAAATGCGGACTATTTGAGGTTTAGCACGTCTTCCATGCCGTAGAGCCCCGCGGGCTTGCCTTCAATCCACTTCGCAGCCCTCAATGCGCCGTTTGCAAAAATCTTGCGGTCGGCAGCCTTGTGGGTCAGCTCGAGCCTTTCGCCGTCGGCCGCAAAAATTACAGTGTGGTCGCCGACAACCGAGCCGCCGCGCAGCGAGTGCACGCCGATTTCGTTTTGTGCCCTCTCGCCGACAAGGCCCTTCCTGCCGTAGACGACTTCCTCGTCCTTTATCCCGCGCGCCTCTTGGGCGATTTTTATAAGCTTGTCGGCAGTGCCGCTTGGGGCGTCCTTTTTGAAATGGTGGTGCATTTCCACAATCTCAATGTCGTAGCTCGCGGGCAGAATTTGAGCGGCGATTTTTGTAAGGTAATTTAAAAGGTTTACGCCTATTGAGTAGTTGCCCGCCCATACAACGGCAATGTCTTTTGCAGAATTTAAAATCTGCTGCCTCTGTTCAGGAGTGTGCCCGGTAGTTCCGATAACGAGCGGCTTTTTGTATTTCGCGCAAAGTTCAGCGAGCTTCGGGATTGCGTCGCGGAACGAAAAGTCGATTGCAACATCGCAATCCTTGATAAATTCTTCGGGATTGTCGCCCATGTCGGTTTTGAAGGCGATTTCCTCGCCGGCGTCTTTTGCCGCCTCGATTATCGCCTGGCCCATTCTGCCCTTGCATCCGTTTAAGAGAATTTTTGCCATAATTTTTTTATATCAAATTTAAGGAAATGAGAGTTTGCATAAGCTTTGTGCGGTGCTCTTCTGTCATTTTGCAAAGAGGCAGGCGCACGGCAGAATTTGAAATAAGCCCCATTTTTGCGAGCGCAAATTTTACGGGAACGGGGTTTGGCTCGATAAACAAATCCTTGAAAAGCGCGTGGAGTTTTGCATCGAGCGCGCCCGCCTTCTCCCACTGCGAGTTCAGCGCGGCGTCCACAAGCTCGACCATCGCCCCCGGGATAATGTTGGAGGCGACGCTTACAACGCCCTTTGCGCCGCTTCTCATAAATTCGACAGTCAATCCGTCGTCGCCGCTTAAAATGTCCATTCTGCCCTGGGCTTTGGCGTACATGTCGCGCACTTTTTCGACCTTGCCGCCCGCCTCCTTTATCGCGGCGAAGTTCGGGAATGCGTCGCGCAGGCGAAGGGCGGTTTCGTTTTCAATGCCGATGCCGCATCTGCCCGGGATAGTGTAAAGGACAATCGGCTTTTGCGTGATTTTTGCAATTTCGGAAAAATGTAAAAACACGCCTTCCTGGCTTGGCTTGTTGTAGTAGGGCGCGACAATCAAAAATCCGTCCACGCCGATTTCCTCCGCCTCTTTTGTCATTGCCACCGACTCCGCAGTGGAGTTCGAGCCCGTCCCCGCGATTACGGGAATTCTGCCAGCGGCAAATTCGTGGATTTTTGCTATCACGTCGATGTGCTCGCGCGGCGTCAAAGTGGGGGATTCACCCGTTGTTCCGACCGCGACGACGCCCCTTACCCCGCCTTTTACCTGGCTTTCAACGAGAGCCTGCAAAGAGTCGTAGTCGACGTCTCCGTTTTCCTTCATCGGCGTTGCAAGCGCCGTCCAAACACCTGAAAAATCTTTTATTGTCATAAATATGCTTTAAATCAAAACAGTTTGCGCGCCTTTTACAACACATTTTTTTGCGCGGCGCTTTTATTTTCCAAGTAAAATTTATAGACCTTCAAAAACGACGGCGTGTAGTTTTGCGGATTTTTTTGCGCGTCCAATTCGAAATCGGAAATTTTGCGCCAGTCGAGCGACTGCACTTCGTCGGCGGGCGGGTTGAATTTCGTTTGAATATCGACAAAGCAGGCGTAAACTTTTGTGAACTCAAAGCCCGTTTCGGCGCAGGCTTCGACCTTGCCGATGCGCAAAAATTTTTCGAGAGGAAGGCTTACGCCGAGCTCTTCGGCAGTTTCGCGCAGGAGGGCGGCTTCGTAGGTTTCGCCGCTGTCGACATGCCCCGAGCACGAGGTAGTGTAGGCGAGGGGGTAGCTGTCCTTTTTTGCGGAGCGTTTTTGAAGCAGAATGAATTTGCTTTCCGCGTCAAAAAATATTGCGTGAACCGCCCTGTGGCGCAGCCGGTTTTGGTGTATGATTTTTCGCGGCAGCGGGCGCAGAATATTGTCGTTTGCGTCGACTTCGTCGAATAGTTCGTCGGGGTCAGTTTGCATTTTTTACGCTTTTAAATTTGATTTTTGAAGTGTCGAATGTGCCGAGGTTCATTTGGCGGGCGTATTCGAAAATCGGCGGGGTAGGGGTTATTGGCTTGAAGCCGCCGTTTACGCGCTTGCAGTTTATGTAGTCGAGCGCGAAATAGTCTAAAATTACGGGGTTTGAGCTTGCCTGCAAAAGCTTTTCCGAAGTCGCAAACGCCGCGTTAAAAATGCCGTCCCCCACAAACTGCGCCCTTTCGTAGGAGAGAATTGTCATAAGGCACGAGTCTTTCAATTCCGGAATTGCCGCGACTTCCGCAAGGGCAATCGGCGCGTTCGCGGGGCTTGCAAAAAACCTTTCGTTGTTTGACATATTCCAAATTGTGGCGTTGCCCAGAGCCGCGCAGACGCCTATGCCGCGCATGTCGGTTATGACGGGCAGATTTATCCAGAAGTCCACAGTCAAAAATAGCGGGATTGGCAGGTAGCTCTTTCGGGTTTCCGCCATGTATTCGCCATCCGCGCCCGTCTGGAATTTTATGTCGCGCGGCGTAAGGGGGTTGTCGTAAAACCAGTTTTTGTCGAAAAATTTGCCGCTTTCGATGTCGCAGACGGGGCAGCCGAAAAAGTCGTCGCTTGCGTTTTTTGAAAGCAGGTCGGCGAATTTTGGCAGGTAGCCCGACTCGCGCATTTTTCTTTTTGACATATCCACAATGCAGATGTTTTTGCGCTCAAAGCCGCGCTTTTCAAGCTCCGCGATTACCGCGAGCGTCAGGTTTTTTGGCGTGGCAAGCCCCGCGCCCGAATTTGTGTAGATTTTAAGCCCTACTTTGCCGTATTTTTTCGGCTTTATGCGGCAGAGTGCCTCGTTTTCAAAATCCAGAAAAAGCGAGCTTACAGCCGCCGCGTAGTCCGCCTGCGAAAAGCCCTGAAGCCTGCACTCGAACACGACGTCGTTTGCCCCCTTGAAATCCGCCGCCTGCGCGGGCGAATTTTGAGGCAATGCGGCGCAAAAGCACGCAAAAAGAGGCAAAACTTTAAAAAATCTCTTCATCTTCCGATAATGCAGCCAAAAAAATCTGCAAGAAATATGAAAATAAATTTGCAAAGATTTTTTTATTTTACAATATTTTTAGAAACAAAAATTAAAATAACCGCATAATATGAACTTAGGCAAAAAATTTACAATACTTGGCATATCCGCAATATCGGCGTTTTACCTCGCGGGCTGCTCGGAAACCCCCGAGGAAAAGCAGGCGCGCATCTCCGGCGAAATCGACGCCGCGGTAAAGTCCGCTCAGGCGATGGTGCAGCAGAAAAACTCGCAGGGCGCAATCGAGGCTCTGGAAGGCGCGATTGTAACGTACGGCGACGACGCCAGAATTTTCGAGGCTCTGGCTTACGCATACTCCGAAAGCGGCAACCCGCTCATGGCGGGAAAGTATTTCGAAAAAGCTGCGGATGTAAATTCCGAAAACGGCGACATGTATCTTTACGCAGCCTACGCCTACGAAAGGGCGCAGGACTCCAAGTCGGCAATCTCAGCCTACAAAAAATATCTGGAAAAAAATCCCAAAAGCGTGATTGCCTGGAGCGCCCTCGCCAAGAATTTAGAGATTGCCGAAATGCACGAGGACGCGCTCAACGCCCATTTCTCCGCGCTCAAAAACGCGGGCAGAACGCCGAACCCCTCGGAGTCGGCGCGTATTGGCACGCTGTTTTTGAAGCTCAAAAACGCCGAGCAGGCAAAGAGCTGGCTTTTGAGCGCGTACAACTCCGCCCCCGAAACCGACGCGCCCCTTCGCGCGGAAATCCTTTCGGGGCTTGTTGAAATAAGCCTGGCAGAAGGCAACATGCCGAGCCTAATAAAATATTTCGAGGAGCTCGAAAAAACCGACAAGGCTTTGGCTTCGGAAAAATTCCCCGAGCTGCGCGCAAAGATTGACGAGTTCAACAAAAAGATGAAGGAGGCGGAAGAGGCCTTGCAGCGCCAAAAGCAGGAGCAGGAGCGCCTCGCGGAAGAAGAGCGCAAGGCTGAAGAGGCAAGAAAAGCCGAAGAGGCCAAGAAGGCGGAAGAGCAAAAACGCCTCGACGAGGAAAATGCAAAGGCGGACGCTTTGAAGGCCGAAGAGGACAAGGCAAAGAAGGCCGAGGAAGCCAAGAAGGCGGAAGAAGAGCGCATCGCAGAGCAAAGGCGCCTCGCGGAAGCCCGCCTTACTCCGCCCGAGCGCGCCGCAAAAAAATCGGCGAAGCTTCTTGAAGACGGCGACGTAAAAGAGGCTGAAAAAGTCGCGCAAAATGCAGTCGCAAAATATCCGCGCTCCGAAATCGCCTGGGCTGCGCTTTCCAAGGCGTACACCGCAAAGGGCGACAACAAATCGGCGTTCTACGCGGCAAAAGAGGCGTTGAAGGCGGCGCCCGAAGACGTCGACTACACCATTTTGTACCTCAACACGGCAAACAAAGTGTTCTCGGCTGAAAAATTCCTCGACACAATTTACGCAGCCCGCGAAAAATTCCCGAACAACTGCGAAATTATGCTCGGGCTCGCGCGCACCTACGTAATTTTGAACAATTACGAGGAGGCGCGCTACAACTACACTCTCTTCCTGCAGTACGCCGACAAAAACCATCCCCTGCGCGCGGAAGTAGAGGAGGAAATGCAAAAGCTCCCCGCAGCCGAATAAAAAATTCAAAAAAAGAAGTGATATTTTTGCGCAGTTTGCGAATATTATTATTTGAATGCCGCGTATAAAAGACAGCTCAATAGAGGAAATCCGAAACAGGGTCAATATCTTGGACCTTGTTTCGTCGTATGTAAGCCTGAAGCGTTCGGGCGCGGCGTTCAAGGGCTTGAGCCCATTCACTTCCGAAAAAACCCCGTCTTTTTTCGTCTACCCCGACAAGGGCTTTTACTACTGTTTTAGCACCTCGCAGGGCGGCGACTTGTTCAAGTTTGTGCAGGTAAAGGAGGGCTTAAATTTCCCCGAGGCTGTTGAATTTATCGCAAACAGGTTCGGCATTGTGCTTGAATACGACCAGTCGCGCGGGGGCGCAAGCAAGGCGGGGCAGTCGCTTAGAAAGCAGATTTTCGACTTGCACGAGGACGCCGCGGACTGGTTCTTGAAGGAATTTAAAAGCGATTCCCCCTTCGGCAAGGAAGCCCGCAGATATTGGCATGAAGAGCGCAAGTTCGCCGAGGGCACCGAGGACGAGCTGAGAATAGGCGTCTCGCCAATCGACTGGACTGAATTTAAAAGGGCAATCGAAAAAAAATACTCCTACGAGGCAATAGTAAATTCGGGGCTCTTTTTTCCGCCGAAAAATCCGGCCTCCGTCATGAATTTAATGCCGCGCTTCAGGGGCAGGCTAATGATTTCTTTATGCGACGTCCAGGGCAGGGTGATAGCCTTCACCGCCCGCAAAACGCCGCTTACGCCGACCGACATCGACTACGAGGAGGGCAAGTACGTAAACTCGCCCGAAACGCCTATTTTTAAAAAGCAAAATATGCTCTTTAATTTCCACCGCGCCAGAAAGGCGGCGAACGAAGCGGGCTTTTTCATCATAGTCGAGGGGCAGATAGACGCGCTTAGAATGTACGTTTCGGGCTTTCAAAACACTGTCGCGGGGCAGGGCACGGCTCTTGGCGAAAGCCAGTTTAGCCTCATAAAACGCCACGTGCGCAAGGCGGTTTTGATGCTCGACGGCGACCTCGCGGGGCAAAAGGCGGCGCGCAGGGTGCTGCCGATTTTGCTCAAATGCGACGTCGAGCCGCGCGTCTGCGTCCTGCCCGAGGGCGAAG
>JAFXRX010000222.1 GCA_017526045.1 Opitutales bacterium | reverse complement strand
CTTCTCCGAAAAAATTGCCTCCTTTTGATTTGTTTTTTTCACCAAAAATTCTTTCTTTGGAAATTTCTTTTCCGTGTAAAGCCCAAGGGATTGAATGAGTATATATTGAATCGTAAAAAGTTGAAATATCCGTATGGGCAACAAACTCATAATCAAGAGCTAAATCAATAGCTCTTTTTTCATTTTTAGTCCACCATTCTTTTATTTGCACTGCGGATTGTTTTTGATTCGGTCCAGGAATAGGAGGAATACTTGTTGTTTCAATAAAATCTTTAAATTTTTGGGATTTTTTAAATCTATTTTTTATATATGTCCAATTCTCATTATCCGTTAAAAGATTGCACAATACAATATACACAATAGGGTTTATAATTTGGAATTCCCTCCAAGACAATTTTCCATCTTTATTCGTAGTAAGCTTATAATTTACATTACTTAAACCTTTTATATTCCTTATCCTTTTTTCGAGAACAAGATTTTTTAGATCTTTATCTTTTATGTTTTTACTCAATTTTCTCAGCATAGGCTCGAATTTAAAATAAGGAGGTAAGCCCACGGAAGAGTAAGATTCTTCTCGTAATAGAAAATCTTTTGCTTCTGTATTTGATAAATCTAAAATGTTTTTTGTTGTATCCATTATACAATCCTCCAATCTACTGCAAAAATTGTTTGATGTTTTATGGGATTTTGCAAGGATTTTTGAGCGTTTTCTATTAATTTATCGCGTTCGGCGTCGATGGCGTCCTGGGCTTCGTAGAGCTTTCGGCGCAGGGTCATTCGTTCGGATTCCAAAGTCTTTTGTTTGCGTTGGTTCTCGATTTTTTCTTCGAGCGTATACAGGGAGCGGGCGTTCTTTTTTGTTTCGCGGATTTGTTTATCGAGGTCGCGGATTTTTATTTCGAGGGACGTCTTTCTGTCTTCGCTCCAATGTTCGAGCTTTTCGACCTCCTCGTCGAAGTGTTTTGCCGCCTTTTCTTTATTATCGCGCAAGATTTGCTCTTTTTGGCTCTCGAAAATCGGGGCGAGTTTTGAGGCGTCGAAAGCTCCGTCAATGTCGTAGGCTTTCGCGTTCAGGTTAAAGAAGCGCCGGGCTATATCCGGGTCGACAACATTGCCGAGGTCGTCGACGCAAGTTATAACAAGGTGCTCCTCGGGTTCGTCCGCGCCGATTGAAACTTTTGAAAGCATGAGCTTCCCGGACTTTTTAGGCAGGGTTTCGATGGGCGTAATTTTGCCCAAGGTGTTTTCGTAGTCGAAAAGTATGCCGCGGTATGGCAGCTCTCTGGCGGCGGCGCGCTCGATGAGCTTTTGCGCGATGGGGTGCGCGATGCCGTAGGGCTCGCAATTTCTTCCGACGCTCTTTATGGCGTAGAGCTTCCTGTCGACGAAATCGGGCGCCGCCGGGTTTAGCATTTGGAATGTCAGGTTCTCCTCGTCGAAGAATACGCCCTGCGAAGAAAGTTCGTGTTTGGTAAGCGCCCAGAGCGTCGCCTGCAATTTGTCGATTGTAGCGTGGGACGCCGTCTGGAAAACATTCAGGCGCTCCGCGACTTCCGCGTCGAAATTTTCCAGAAGCTTTTTGCGGGACGCGCGTATGCTTTCCTCGATTTCCGCGGAGAATCTTGTCTGGATAAAGTCGAACTCCATTTGGATTTCCTGCGAGGTGCGGCATTTCTGGTAGATTTCGGCGATCTTGCGCTCGAAGTCCAAGCCGTTGCCGAGCGCGCCCAAAATTTCGTCGCTCGCGCCGAACACGCCCTCGAAGAGGCGCAGCTTTTCGTTGAGGAGTTCGTAGACGCGCTGGTCGGCCTCGTTATTTAGGTTCAGAAAGTTTACGACAACGACGTCGTATTTTTGGCCGTAGCGGTGGCAGCGGCCTATGCGCTGCTCTATGCGTTGGGGGTTCCAAGGCAGGTCGTAATTTACGACAAGTGAGCAGAACTGGAGGTTTATGCCTTCGGCCGCGGCTTCCGTGGCAATCATAATTTGAGCGTTGTCGCGGAAGTGTTCGACGAGAGCCGTGCGCATGTCCGCCGATTTTGAGGAGGTAGTGCGGTTCGGGTTTTTCTCCTTCCAGGCGTTGTAAATTTGCCTTGAGCTTTCGTCGGAGTTCGTGCCGTTAAAGAGCATAATTTTGCCCGCGTAGCCGTTTTCGGACAGGATTTGCCAAATGTAGTCCTGCGTGCGGCGGGATTCCGTAAATATCACCGCCTTGCGAGCTCCGCCAAGCTCCTGCGCCATGTCAAACCCGCGTTTTAGGGCTGAAAGCAGGGCTTCGCCCTTTGCGTTTTGGCGTATGCTTTGGGCGAGGTTTAGGTATTCTTTAAGGTCTGCAAGCTCCAGATTTATCGCGTCTATGTCGGCGGGCGACAGGGGTTCGGGCGTTTCCGCGTCGGCGTCCGGGATTTCGTCGTCTTCGTCGTCGCATTCGGCGGAATCTGAATACTCGTCGGCGGTTTCAAAGTCTTGGGAAAGGTCAAGCTCATGTTCGGGCGCGCCGAGTTTTAGCATTTCTTCAAGCCTGGCGATGAGCGCCTGCAAAGTTCCAGCTATCGCGAAGGACGACGACGCCAGAAGCTTGCGCAAAATCATCGTCATAAGTTTGCGCTGCCCGTTCGGGAGGGCTTTCAGGGCTTCCCGGCGAAGGTAGTCGGATATGCGCTGGTAAAGCTGGTCTTCAGCCTTTGTTGAGTAGAACTCCTGGGTGAAGACGTGCCTTTTCGTGTATTTTATGTATTTTAAGACCTGCTTGCGGAGAGTCCGCTTGCACAGATGCGAAAGGCGGTTTTTAAGGTCGGCGAAGGCCTCGTCGGACGGGTTGTTCGCGAAAAGCTCCCTGAAGCTCTTTTCGTCGCCAAAGACATGGGGGTCAATTATGCTTACAAGCCCGAAAAGCTCCATTAGATTGTTCTGAAGCGGGGTGGCGGTAAGCAGAACTTTAGGGATATCCCGAAGGGAATTTTTTATGGACGCGCCCATTTTATTGCCGCTTTTATAGACGTTGCGAAGGCGGTGGGCTTCGTCTATTACAGCCAAATCCCAGGGCGTTTGCGCTATGTAGGATTCTTTGTTGCGCGCGAACGCGTAGGAGGTTATTACAATTTCGCTTCTCAAAAACGGATTCAAATTCCCGTCTTTAATGGACTCGTTGAAAGATTTTGTTTCAAGAATTTTTGCGGGAAGGGCAAACTTGTCCTCAAGCTCAATAAGCCATTGCTTGCGAAGGTTCGCGGGGACAACAATCAAAATCCGACGCTTTTTCTCCGCCCACCTTTGGGCTATCAAAATGCCGGCTTCAATGGTTTTGCCAAGGCCAACCTCGTCCGCCAGCAGCGCCCCCCTGGAAAGCGGAGACGAAAAGGCAAAGACGGCGGCGTCCACTTGATGCGGATTTAAATCAACCCGTGAATTCATCAGAGCCGCCCCTAGGCGCTCAACGGTGCCGCAAGGCGCGCGCAAGCTTAATTCGTTTGCAAAAAGTTTAGCGTGATAATCGGTGATCATTGCTTATTTTTGAGTAAATTTATACAGAACTTCACCGTTTAAATCAAGCGCTTATTCAAACTTGCCGCGCCTTTTTAATGTGGCGGAAAGGCTCCCGCCCCCTGTTTATATATAAAGAGGATATGGTAGCGGCTGTTCGTGCGGGGCCAGATGGTACACCGTGGG
>JAFXRX010000021.1 GCA_017526045.1 Opitutales bacterium | reverse complement strand
TTGAAAACTGTCGCCAGCCGAATCTTTGCGCTTTAATATCCTGCTTGTCGGCTTTGAGCGCGATAACGGCGCCGTAGAGGTTCGGGGTTTCGGGCGTCCAAAATTCCAGATTTTTTACATCCTTAATTTCAAGGGAAACCGTTTTTGAGGAATTTGCAGCCACAGTGGTTTCGGCGTTTGCAAATTTCAAGACAGCGTCTTTTTCGTACGCTCCCTTTTCGTCGGGGGCTTCCTCCGCAGTTGCGCCCGCGAGGTTTTTCCATTTTCTTACTTCCGCGCCCAAAGCGACTTTCTTGGGCGAGTTTGTCTCGTTTCTAATTTCGACTTCGATTGAAAGCGTCGAATTTTTTACGTCGGGCTTTACGAAGGCGTCTTTTACATAGACTTCGGGCTTTGCCAAGAGATAGACGTCCTGCCAGATGCCCGAGACGAATTCGCCCCAGAATGAGCCGCCCATGTATTCGATTCTGCCGTATTTGCCCTGTTTGTTGTAAAGCTCCGCTTTCGCAACGCCCACCAAAATTTCGTTTTTGCCGCCGATTTTCACGAGGCTTGTGATGTCGGCCTCAAAGGGCATGAAAAGATCGAAGTTTTCCGCCGCCTTCTTGCCGTTGACATAGACTTCGCAGTTGCCCAGCACGCCGTCGAAGCGCAGGATTACCCTTTTGCCCGCCCAGTTTGCGGGGATTTCGAAATCGCGCCTCTGCCAGCCGATTTTGGCGTCCTTCCATTTTTCCGGATAGCTCGGGAATGCGTTGAAGTCGCCGCCCTGCACATTGTTCATTGCAAACCTGTTGACGTTCCAGGGGGAGGGGATTTTGATTTTCACCGCGTCCGCCTTGAACTCTTCGGGGGCTTTGAAATCCTCTTTTTTGTTGGAATAGACGGGCATGAAGTCCCAGGAGCCGTTGAGGCAGATTTCGGCTCTTGCGGGCTTTTCTATTTCGTTTACCTTGTTTGCAAGCGGGTTGAAGCGCTGGTTGAATTTGACGCCTCCGAATGCCGCCGCGCAGGACGCCGCCGCCATAAGGCAGATTGCGATTTTTTTTGCGTATGTCATATTTTCCTCTCTGTCGCTGTAAATTAAAATTGGAAATTCAAAGAAATTCGCCTTGCATTCCATATAAAAAAGGCGTTTGTGTCAAGCCGCAAGACTGCGGCGGATTTTTATTCTTCCTGCTTGCCTAAAATTTCAAATTGTGTTTTTATGGGCGAAAAATGGACGACTTGTTCGAGAGCATCAAACCGAAACCCGCCCCCGCCGACGCCCCCGCGACCGCGCCGCTTGCCGTGCGCATGCGCCCGCGCTGCATGGCTGAAGTTGTGGGGCACAGGCACATTTTGGCGGAAGGCTGCCTGCTGCCGCGCCTCGTGCAGGCAAACAATTTCGGCTCTTTGATGTTCTACGGCCCCCCGGGCTGCGGCAAGACGACCCTTGCCGAAGTCATCGCCCGCGAAACCAAAAGCCGCTTTGTGAAAATAAACGCGGTGCTCTCAAACGTCGCGGAGCTGCGCGACGAGCTTAAAATGGCGCGCTATTTGAAGGGCGAGCGAACAATTCTTTTCATAGACGAAATCCACAGGTTCAACAAGGCGCAGCAGGATCTTCTTCTGCCCGACGTCGAGGACGGCAACGTGCGCCTGATTGGGGCGACGACCCACAACCCGGGCTTTTACATAAACGCCCCGCTGCTTTCGCGCAGCCACCTTTTCAAGCTCGAGCCGCTTTCCGCCGACGACGTTGTGCTTGTCCTGCGCAGGGCTCTTTCCGACGAGACCCGCGGGCTTGGCGCATTCAAAATAAAAGCGGGCGGCGAAATTTTAAAAAGCCTTGCGCAGATTTGCGACGGCGACATGCGCCGCGCCCTAAACGCCCTCGAAACTATTGTTTTGGGCATCGGCGGCGGCAAGGAGATGACCGCAAAGGACGTCGAAGTTTTCGCGCAGGAGCGGCGGATTAGGTACGACGCCGACGAGGACGAGCACTACGACACGATTTCGGCTTTCATAAAATCCGTGCGCGGCAGCGACCCCGACGCCGCCATGTACTGGCTTGCAAAGATGCTCGAAGGCGGCGAGGACCCGCGCTTTATCGCCCGCAGGCTTGTGATTTTGGCAAGCGAGGACGTGGGGCTTGCGGATTCGCGCGGGCTGCTTGTCGCAAACGCCGCCTTCGACGCCTGCGAGCGCGTTGGGCTGCCAGAATGCGAGCTTAACCTCGCGCACGCGACGATATTTTTGGCATGCTCGCCCAAGAGCAATTCCGCGACTCTCGCGCTTGCCGAGGCTCGCGCGCAGGTTCGCAAAAATCTGCAAAGCGTGCCCGTTTATTTGCGCGACTCGCACACAAAATTAAACCGCGCATTGGGGCAGGGCGAGGGCTACATTTATTCGCACGACTGCCCCGAGCACATCAGCGGCCAGGAATATCTCGAAAAGCCTTTGAGCATATACAAGCCCAAATTGTTCGGCTCTGAAAAGCAGATTGCCGAAAGGCTCGCCGCCTACAAAAATTTGAAAAAAAACATTCAAAAAAGGAGTAAAAAATGAATTCGGAGGAAAACAACTACAAGGTAAAAATCACAAGAAGGGTAAATTTGGGTTTCTGGAAGGGCTGCGGAATAATTGCGATTGCCCTTCTAATCGCCAAGCTTACGACGGGCAATTCGATAGATTTTCAGAACGCGTTCTCTTTCTTCGGGCTTGTGCTGCTCATTTGGATTTTGAATTTGATGCTCAAGCCCATTCTCATCGTGTTCACGCTGCCGTTTGTGCTTTTTACATTGGGCGCGGGGATTATTTTGCTTGAAGCCTTCATAATCTGGCTCGCCGAAAAGTTCGTGCCGGGCATCGCGCTAAGCTCGTTTTGGATTGCGCTTTGGACGGGCTTTTTAATCGAGGCGATTTCCTGGGTATTTGCGATTGTAGAATCCCCGAGCGTCGAAAAATAGCCGAAAATTTTTTAGGCGTCAGGGGCGTTATTTCGCGCCTTTTGACCTTTCGCGCCTCTGCCTTGAAAACGCCCAGGCTATGCGCCCTTTTGGCGTGAACTTCTTTGTGGAGTGCGGCAGCGGGGCTTTGCCTGTGAAATGGGTTTTTTGCCCCTTGTCGGCTTTCTTTTGGCTCCCGCCTTTTGCGGAATTTTTAACTCCTTTTTTTGCCGCGAATTTTTCGGCCGGGCGTTCGCTGGAATTTTTTTCCGCGCCAAAATTTTCTTTTTCTTTTTTGGCGGGCAGCGCGGAATTTTGCGCGTTCCCGCGCGCGGGGCGTTTATAGGCGAGCTTTTTGTTGGATGACATCAGCTCGAAAGCCTCCTTGCTGTGGAAGGGGTTGTCGGGCGCAATCGGGATAGATCTTCTTATGAAACGCTCGACCGCCCGCAAGAGCGGGACTTCGCTTGAAGAGCAAAGCGAAATTGCCTGCCCGTCGGCGTCGGCCCTCGCTGTTCTGCCGATGCGGTGCACGTAGGTTTCTGCCTCTTCCGGCAAATCGTAGTTTATCACAAGCGGCATGGCCTTTACGTCGATGCCCCTCGCCGCTATGTCGGTTGCGACCAATACGCGGCTTTCGCGTTTTTTAAAGCTTTCCAGCGCGTTTTTGCGCGACGACTGCGACTTGTTGCCGTGGATTGCGCAGGCGTTGAAAGCCTTGCCCGCGAGCCTGTTTGCCACCTTGTTTGCGCCGTGCTTTGTGCGGCAGAAGACGAGCGCAATCGAGTCGGGCTCCGCCTTGAATTTCGCCTCGATTAAATATTTCAGAAGCGAAATTTTGTTTTCCTGCTCCACAAAGCAAACCTGCTGGCCGATTTTTTCGACGGCGGGGCTTTCGGGCGAAATCGAGATGCGCTCGGGGCTGCGGACTATCGACGAGGCGAGCGCTTCAACTTCGCGCGAGAGCGTCGCGGAAAATAGCATTGAAATCCTGTCGCCGGGCAGGCGGGAGCAGATTGCGCGGATGTCGTTTATAAAGCCCATGTCGAGCATTCTGTCGGCCTCGTCGAGCACCAGAAACTCGACGCCTGCAAAGCTCAATTTCTTTTGGCGGAACAAATCAAGCAGCCTTCCTGGCGTGGCAATCAAAATGTCGACGCCTTTTTCGAGCTCGGCAATCTGCCTGTTTTGCGAAACGCCGCCGTAGATTTTGCAGATTTTTATGTCGGTGAACTTCGCGTATTTTGCGGCGTTTTCGGCAATCTGCTCCGCGAGCTCCCTTGTCGGGGCGAGGACGAGGGCGCGGAACTGTCCGCTTTCGACAAAGCCGAAAGTATCGTAAATTTTTTGGATGATTGGCAGCATGAACGCCGCCGTCTTTCCAGTGCCGGTCTGCGCGCAGCCGAAGATGTCGCGCCCCGCCAAGATTTCGGGGATCGCCTTTTGCTGGATGGGGGAGGGCTTTTGGTAGCCCGCGAGCTCCACTCCTTTTAGAATTTCGCCGGCCAGCCCCAAGTCTTTAAAATTTTCGCAGCTCATAAATTTGCATAAAAGCAGAAGGGAATTTGGAATTATTGCAAGATAAATTTGGCGCAAGCTTTTCCGCGCCAAAAAAAAATTAAAAGCGATATAATTTGCGCCGCCGTTTTACATTCCGCCAAAAAACGTTTTTTTGAAAAAATATGAAAAAAGGCTTGAAGTCCGCCGCGCGAATTTAATAAAGTCAAGACATGAACTTTAAGCGTATATTATTCCTGACGGCACTTTGCCTGCCTTTTTCGGCGTTTGCCCAGACCGCAAAGCCCGCAAAAGAGCCGGTCGAAGTTAGCGACATTAAGTTTTCAATGATAAAACGCAACGATGTTGCAGGCGCAGGCGGCAACATGGTTCGCTGCGAAGTGGTATTGCTTTCCAAGACGGGCGACGTCGAAAACCAGAAGTCCAAATGGATTAGAAACGTCGAAGTGGAAATAATGGTTGCCTACGAGGATATGAAAGGCGGCGGGGCGAAGAAGGGCAAATTCCAGTTTAT
>JAFXRX010000221.1 GCA_017526045.1 Opitutales bacterium | reverse complement strand
TTTTCTTTTTCGGAAATTTCAAAGCCCAAATTTTTGAGGCATTGCGCCATTATTTTAGAGTCGCGCGAGGCGAGGGGGCGCAGAATTTCGACGGGGGACTGCGCCATCGCAGCCAAAAGAAGAGCGCGGTTTGTAATGCTTTTCGAGCCCGGGACTTCGAATTGCGCGCAGGCGGGGTTTGCAAAGGGCTTTACGGCGATTTTTTCGATGTCGTCCAATTTTTACTTCTCCAAATTCAGGCGCGTTTCGCGCGCGCGGCTCAAAAATTTTTCTATGTATTTTTTGTCCGAGGCCTTTATCGCCGCGGACAGCCCGCTTAGCTTTTTTGCAATCAAGTCGAGGTTTTTTGAAATGTTTTTCGGGTTCGAAAGCAGGATGTCGCGCCACATCGCGGGGTCGCTTTTTGCGATGCGCGTGGTGTCTTTAAACCCGTTGCCCGCGAAGTTTTTGAAAGTGTCAAGGTCTCCGTCCGCCAGGAGCGCGAGCGCGCTTGAGAGGCACTGGGGGGCGTGGCTTATTTTAGCTGCGATTTTGTCGTGCTCTTTCGGGGTCTTAAAGAATACGCGCATGCCGAGGTTTTCCCACATTTGCGCGACGGCTTTTGTGGCGGATTTGTTTTCAGACGGGCAGACGAAGCAAGCCGCGTTCAAAAACAAATCTTTTTTTGCAAATTGAACTCCCGATTTTTCAAGGCCCGCCATGGGGTGCGAGGGCACGAACGCGACGCCTTTTTTGGAAAAAATTTCGGAGCACTTTTTTGCTATCAATTCCTTTGTCGAGCCGACGTCGGTTGCGATTGCGCCTTGCTTTGCGGATTTTGCCGCCTCTTTTGCGACTTCGGGAATGGACAAGACGGTGGAGCTTAGCACTATCAAGTCGGCGTCTTTTACGGCTTCGGAGATTTCCGCGCAAACTTTGCAGCCGCGGAATTTTTCCGCGCACGCGCGGCGCGTTGCCTCCGAGCGCGACCACATGCCGATGCGCCCGCACATCTTCGAGCCTTTCAGCGCCAGCGCGAGCGACCCGCCCAAAAGCCCCGTTCCCAAAATTGCGACTTTGCCAAATAAAATCATATCCGCAAAATATTGAAGCCATCCGCCGTTTTTTTCAACATATTTTGAACGCAAAAGGCGCGTTTTTTTTAAGTTTTAGAGGCTTGCGGTCTTTTTGAAAATATGCTTTAGTTTGCGTTTTATTTATGAGAATACTTTTGTCGATATTGGGGCATTTTATGGCGTTTATTCCGCGGGCGATGGCAAGCGGAATTTGCAGGGCCGTCGGCTTTCTGATTATTTATTTTCCGAATTCCCGCGCGCGCGTTGCGTTTGCAAACATAAAACACTGCTTCCCGAACCTTGAAAAGCGCCAGGTGCGCCGAATTGCGTACGAGTCGGCAAAGCGCATGGTCGAGATGGGGCTCTTTGTTTTGGCAAGCCCCTACATTCCCGAGGCGGAGCTTAAAAAACGCATAAAAATTTCGCCCTATCTAAATGGCGAAATCGAAAAAATTGCGGCCGCCCCGCGCCCGATTATCCTTATGATTCCGCACTTTTGCATGATGGAATCCATCACGATGCTGCCGATGCTCTCGCCCATAAAAATGCCCCCGACCGGAGTTTTTTACAGGCCGTTCGACAACGCGGGGCTTGAAAAATGGGTAAAGCAGACGCGCCAAAGATACGGCATACACCTTCTCTCGCGCAAGGAAAGCCTTTTTGCAGCCAACGATTTTTTGAAGAACAACGGCTGCGTCGGCGTTTTGTTCGACCAGGACGCGGGCATGGCGGGCGCGCTCGCGCCGTTTTTCGGCAGGCTCGCCTCGACTTCGGAAATCGCCGAGCTCATGGCGGAGAGGCTCAAATGCAAAATCGGCATAATCTGGGCGAAGCGCACCGGCTTTTGGAGCGCGGAAATCGACGCGCAGTACTTCGGGGGCGAAACCGCGGAGGAGATGCTCTTTAATTCGAACAAGTGGCTTGAAGACAAATTGAAAACCGACGAGACCGCGAGGCTCGACTGGCTTTGGCTGCACAAACGCTGGAAAACCCAGACAACGCCGAAATACCGCTTCCAAATCCGCCACCGCAGGGTGATTTTTGAAGAGTACATAAGGCATTTCAACCTCAAAGAGCTGCCGCGCAAGTCGGACTTTTTGTTCGAAATGCCGAAGTCTCTTGCCGACTGCGTTTCAATCCTGCCTGTTTTTGCTGCAATCCGCCGCGCCCGCCCCGACGCGCGCATAACGCTTCTGCTTGCCGCGGAAAACGCCGGGGCTCTTGAAGGAATTGAAATCGCCGAAAGAATTGTCGCCTTGCCCGCGGAGCCGAAACGCCGCGCGGAAATCTTGGAAAGCCTCGCGGGCGAATATCCCGAACTTTGCGCGGTTTTGGAAAATTCAGAGCTTGCATTGTCGGACGCAAAAAAAATCGCGGCAGCCCAGACTTACGGCTTCGTTTTCAAAGGCGAAAAAAAGCCGCGGCGGATAAAATTCTGCGCCGAGCTCGAGCCCGAAATGCGCGAAATGCCCAAAATAAAAATTCTGGAAAAATTCCTGCAAAAATACGGGCTCAAAGAGCCTCTCGATTTTTCGCCGATTGCGTTTAAAAACCGCGAAAACGCGGGAGTTTTCGACGCCAAAAGCCTCGAAAAATTCGCGGATTGCTCCGAAATTTCAGCCGCGCTTAAAAGCTGCTCAAAAATAGAGTACTGAAAATTTTTTCAAAAAACTGGTTGAGAAATTTTTAAAAACGCGCTTTTATTTTCCGCGTATGGAAATTATAGATTTTAACGGGGAAAAACTTTACAAATGGACAGTCGGCGCCTCTACTTTTGTGGCAAATCCGAAGCGTGGTGCGCGGCTTATGAACTGGTTTTTGACGCTTGCGGACGGCTCTGTCAGGGACATTATCTACTGGCCTGATAACGCGAAATTTGACGATGGCTTCGCCTCTGTGCGCGGCGGAAACCCGATACTCTTTCCGTTCTGCGGGCGCAGCCACGTTGGCGGCGAAATAGGCAAGTGGAAAACGCCAGAGGGCAAAATTTTGGACATGCCCCAGCACGGCTACGCGCGCCAGGGGGAGTTTGAAGTGGTCGACTGCACGGACTTTGCGCTCGTTGCAAAATTCAAGCCCTCCGAAGAGTGCAAAACAAACTATCCCTACGACTACGATTTTACCGTTACCTACCGCTTCAACGAATTTTCGCTTTTGTGCGACCTGCGCCTCGCAAACAATTCCGACAAGGAAATTCCCTGGTGCGCGGGGCACCACTTCTATTTCAAAATGCCCTGGCACGACGGGGCTTCGCGCAAAAACTACCGAATTCTCTGCGACGCCAAAAAGGCGTTCAGGCTCGACGGGCGCGGGGCTTTGCAGCCTGTCGAGGCGAAATTCCCCGCGGATTTTTCAGACCCCGATTTGTGGAACAGAATAAACTGCAAGCTGAAAACAAACATCGTAAAATTCGGGCCCAAGAGCGGCGAGGAGGACATAACCATGCGCGTTGGCGAGTCTCCGCGCCCCGACGCCTGGACGAGCGTCGTAACTTGGACTGAAAGCGGCGAGAGCCCCTTTTACTGCGTCGAGCCCTGGATGGGCGCGCCCAACTGCGCCGAGCACGGGGGAGGGCTGAATATGGTTCCGCCGCACTCCTCGCGGAGCTTTGCTGTCGACATTTCCATATTTTAGATTTCCAATGCGCCGCGGCGGGAGCACACTTGAGCCGCCGTTTCCGCGGCGAGGTCGGCTGCGGCGGCCGCGCTTTTGCCGCTTAGAATTTCGCAGGCAAACCGCGCGGTGAAAGAGTCGCCCGCGCCGACTGTGTCGGCGATTTTTTCGGCTTTGGTTTTGCTCTCGATTTCCTCTTCGCCCGCCAGCACCAAATGCCCGCGCTCGCCGCGCGTAAGCAGCAGGCAGGAGAGGTTGAACATCTTAAAAATTGCGCGGGCCCGCTCTTTTTCCGTGCCGCCCACCGAGAACATTTTTGAAATTGCCCCGAGCTCCTCGTCGTTTATTTTCAGGATGTTTGCCGCTTCCAGCGACCTTAGCAAAATGTCTTTTGAAAAGTAGTTTTGGCGCAGGTTGGCGTCGAAAATTTTGAGGCATTTTTTCGGGGTCGCGCGGATTGTTTTAAAGAGGCTTTGGCGCGAGACTTCGCCCCTTTGGGCGAGGGTGCCGAAATAGACCGCGCTCGCCTTCGTCGCGAATTCAAAGGCGTTTTGCGATGGCTTTATGGCGTCCCAAGCGGCGGGCGAGCATATTTCATATGATGGAATTCCGTTTTCCGTTTTTACCAAAACCCTGCCTGTCTGCGCGCCTTCAAGCGTTTCAACAAAATCAGTTTTTATGCCGTTTTTGCGCATAATTTCGAGAGTTCGCGCGCCCAGCTCGCCGCCGCCGACCGCGCTTAAAATGCGGGCGTCCGCCCCGAATTTGCCGCAGAAATAGGCGAAGTTGAGCGGCGCGCCCCCGAGCGTTTTGCCGTTTTCAAAAACGTCCCAGACGATTTCCCCGAAAGATATTATTTTGCGTTGCATAGTCTTATTTTTATCGGTTAAAAAAAGTGGCTTTTAAACATTCAGGCATTTCTTTTTAAGCTAAATCTGCAGAAATTTGCAAAATTTTTTTTTAAGTTTGCGCAAAAAAAACGCCCGTTTTTTTGCGGGCGTTTTGAAGTTTATAGATTTAAAAATTTTCAGTGCCCGAAAATATCGGAGTGGTTTTTGGAAATATTTATGAGCATGTCAGCCACAAAGCCCTGGTTTTGCCCGAAGTTTGCGAGGCGGTACTGCCCGTTTTCCCTTACGATGAACGCCGCGTCGTAGGAGTTTACCTTGCCGTCCTTTTCTCGCGTGAAAACGATTACGTCGGCTTCCTTGAACCTCGCGATGAACTTGAACTGCTTGTGGTATGTTATGTAGTCCTTGAGCGCGTCCTTCTGCTCGTCGGGCGTCATGGAAAGGTACTGGGCGGTGTACACTTCCTTCGATTTCGGCGTCATGATTTCCGCGTAGGCGGGCAGGTTGAGCTTGTAAAATTCCGCCTGGGCGTCCTTGTAGAATTTAAGCACGGGCAAATCCGCATTCTTGCCGCCGGAAATGTCTATGAAATTGATGTCGGAAAAGTACGGCTCCCGCTTGACTTTTTCAGGCTTTGCGTTTCTTTCGGATTCGGAGAGGATTGAAATAAACGTGTTTTTTGCGCCGACGTCCCACTTCCAAATTCCGCCGTCGTATTTGAGCGCGATATAGTTCATGTCGGGCCTGAGCTTGCTGTCGGGGGCGTTGAAAAACGCCAGCATTTCGCTTTGCGGCTTCCAGAATACGCAGTTTGTGATTTGCACTTTTTTTGGGTCGCCGAGCTTTTTTATAAACGACCTCGCCTTAGGCGCGTCCTTGGGGTTTGCGAGGTGCTTTTCGAAATTTTTTGTCTGGTTTAGAATGGCGAAGAGGGCGTCCTTTATCGGCAGGTTTGCGTCCTTGTCCTCTAAATTCGCGCGGGGCAGGACTATTGTGTTTTTTGAGACGACGTCTTTCGAGTCGATTTTAAGGACGAACGGGAAGGCGTAGCTTTCGGCGGTAATCCTTTCCGCAAAAGACGGCAGAGCCGCTAGCATTGCGGCGGCTGCGACTGCGATTTTTTTGATTTTCATATTATTCCTCTTTTTTGCCGTATTGGGCGTTTACCTTGATTGCAATGCCGCCGCGCGCGTTGAAAACCCCTTCAACTTCGCACCAAACGGGCTGCATCGCCTCGACAAGGTCGTTTAAAATTACGTTTACCATGTGCTCGTGGAATCCGCCTTCGTTGCGGAAGCTCCACAGGTAGAATTTGAGCGACTTGCTCTCGACTATTTTTTCCGCGGGGATGTAGCGGATTGTTATTTTTGCGAAGTCGGGCTGCCCCGTTATCGGGCAAAGGCACGTAAATTCCTCGGTTGCAAGCTCGACGAGGTATGGGCGGCCTTTGTCGACGTTGGGGAACGTTTCGAGAATTTTCGAGGGCTTGTTGATTTTATTGCCCAGGAGCTTGAGCGAAAAATTCTCCGTTTTTGAAGTTTTTTTTGGGGCTTTTTTTGCCATGGTAAAAATTAGTCGTCAAATTTTGTTGAAAGGACTTCCTCGGTCTGCTTTTTGCGGAAATTGAGGAGGTTTTCGCGCTTTTTTGCGTCCGAGAGCGCGAGGATTTGCAAAGAGGCCACCGCCGCGTTGACTGCCCCCGCCTTGCCGATTGCAAGGGTCAATACGGGCACGCCGCGCGGCATCTGCACTGTGGACAGAAGCGAGTCCATTCCGTCGAGGGCCCAGCCCTTCATGGGCACTCCCAAAACCGGAAGGTGGGTTTGCGAGGCAAGCACGCCCGCAAGGTGCGCCGCGCCGCCCGCTGCGGCTATGATTACCTTCGCTCCGCGCTCTTCGGCGGTTCGGGCGAGCTCTTCGGCTTTTGCGGGCGTGCGGTGCGCCGAGGCTATCGCGCGGTCGTAGCTTACGCCGAAATTGTCGAGGGCTTGGGCGCAGTGCCGCATTGTTTCCCAATCGCTTTTGCTGCCCATCACAAT
>JAFXRX010000220.1 GCA_017526045.1 Opitutales bacterium | reverse complement strand
GTGCTGTATTATAATACTGCCCCCTGAGCAAAACCGACATGGAGGGCAAGGGGTAAAAAAGCTTTCTTTTTACGGATGCGAAGCTCTCTTATAAAAATTTAATTAAAAGCTTTTTTACCCCGCTCCTCCCCGCTTTTGGCTTGACCAAATTTTAGAGGGGTCTTTTATTTATTGGTTTAAAGAATTTTATTACTATGGCAGTTGACATGGCTACAATCGAGGGTCTTTGCAAACGCAGAGGTTTTATTTTCAGATCGTCCGAAATCTACGGCGGCTTTAACGGCTTTTTCGACTACGGGCCGCTCGGCGTCGAGCTGAAAAACAATATCAAGCAGGCTTGGTGGAAGGATTTTGTCCACAAAAGGGACGACGTCGTCGGCCTCGACGCCTCGATTATCATGCACCCGAATGTTTGGCGCGCCTCGGGGCACGTTGACGGCTTTTCCGACCCCATGGTCGACTGCAAAGAGTCCAAATTGCGTTTCAGAGCCGACCAGCTCTTCTTTGCGGAAGTCAAGGTTGACGGCGAGCCCATAGGCTACGTCTCCGTTTTGGAGGACGAAAATATGCAGCGCGACGCCGAGCAAAAGGCGGCTGAATTAAAGCGCAAGCTTGCAAAGCAGGGCTCCTTGGGCGAAATCGTCCTGAAAAATTACATGGAGGCAAAGCCTTCGGAGTACGAGCTCATTCCCTCGCCCGCGACGGGCAAGCCCGGCTCTCTGACCCCGCCGCGCGACTTCAATTTGATGTTTCAAACCTACGTCGGCGCGCTGCGCGACGAAACCGCAATCGCCTATCTGCGCCCCGAAACCGCGCAGGGCATCTTTGCGGATTTCAAGAACATCGTCGACACTTCGCGCGTGAAGCTGCCCTTTGGCATCGCGCAAATCGGCAAGGCTTTCCGCAACGAAATCACGCCGCGCAATTTCATTTTCCGCAGCCGCGAATTCGAGCAGATGGAAATCGAATATTTCATCTCCCCCTACGACGATTGGCAGACTTTGCACCGCCAGTGGATTGACGCGTGCAAGGCTTGGTTTGTCTCGATAGGGCTGCCCGCAAAAGACTTGGCTGAAGACGTCCACCCGCAGGAAAAGCTTGCTCACTACGCCAAGGCATGCACCGACATCACTTTCCATTTCCCGCACGGCTTGCAGGAATTGCAAGGCATCGCAGTCCGCGGGAACTTCGACTTGACGCAGCATCAAAACGCGTCCAAGACGAACCTCGAATACTTCGACGAGGCGCGCAAGGAAAAATATTTGCCGCACGTAATCGAGCCTTCGCTGGGCGTCGACCGCACTTTCTTGGCGGTTATGACTGCGGCGTATTCAGAGGACGAAGTCCCCAACGACAAGGGTCAGGCGGAAAAGCGCACGTTCCTGAAATTCAGCCCGCGCATCGCCCCGTTCAAGGCGGCGGTCTTCCCGCTTGTCAAGAACAAGCCCGAACTCTTCAACCGCGCGCGCGAAGTTTACGCGAAATTGCAAAGCCGCTGGAACGTATTTTTCGACGCAACCGGCGCAATCGGCCGCCGCTACCGCCGCCAGGACGAAATCGGCACGCCCTTTTGCATCACAGTCGACTTCGAGACAATCGAGGGCAACGGCAGCGTGACATTGCGCGACCGCGACAGCACAAAGCAGGTGCGCCTGAGCGTCGACGAAGTCGTAAAGTACATCGAAGAGGCGGGCGCGTAGTTTTTGCGCATCCTTTTTTTTAAAGCGGCGGCGGGGCTCAATGGTAGTCCGCCGCCGAATATGTTTGCGCGGTTATTGCCGACATCGAAAAGCTGTAGTCGGGCGTTATGTATTCGTTGTATTTTGTGCTGACGTAAACCGGAATTGCGCGCCCCAAAAACGACGCCTGGAAGGTTTGCCGCAGGGCGTAGCCGTTGAAGGGCTGCCTTGTGGAGGCTTGCAATTCGCCGTAGGAGCTTAGGTCTATTGAAATTTTGAACGCGTAAATTCCGCTTAAAATATTTTGGCTTGGGATGTTGAAGTCGACGTCGTTTAGGTAGGGGCCCTTTATTGTTATTTCCTGAATTCCGTCGTCGCCGAACATATAAAAGTTTTGCCTTGAGCGCAGGCGCGGCTCAACCAGAAAATTTCCCGCGGGCGAGAATTTAATTTTTGTCATGTAGCCGTAGGCGTCGTATTCCGACTCTTCGCATTCCGTGGAGAAGTCGAAGCTGCGGTTTTGGAAGAGCGGGTCGTGGTAGTCGACGCCGAGCGAGCCCGAAAAGCTGAGGCTGCGCGCGTTCCAGAAAATCCGCATCGCCTCTTGCAGCGTGAAATTTTTTGCGGCGCAAAACCGGCTGTCGCCGCTTTCGCTTTCTGAGAGCCTTTTGAGCGGGAAGCCGAAGCCGTTGCCCATTGCGGGCGACATGAAATTTTGCGGCATAAAACCTACTCCGTTTCAAACGGCTCGCCCATCAAAAAGTAGGCGTAGCGCGGCTCGCCGTTTTCGACTATGAGCATTTTTTTTAGCGACACCACCCCCGCGTCGTCGTTCTCGTCGATGTCGAGCGGGTCTATTAAAACCGCGGCATCGCCGCCGTCGGGGTATTCGATTTCGAGCTTGTGGCGCCCCTTTGTGTAGCGCGTCACAATCGGCATGTACTCGCTGTCGGAATATTTGAAAATGTTGTCCTTGGAGGTTTCGCCCGTCAGGCGAATTTGCGGGTTTTGCGGGACTTTTCTTATGGTCGCGGTGCGGAATAGCTCCGAGATGTCGTCGGGGTAGAGGTGCTTGGGCGGGCCGAATTTAATCTTTAGCGAATTTTTGAAAATGTCGAGGCGGCTTTCGACGGCGCATGCGTTTTCAAGCTCGTTTGCGTAGGCGATTTTTTTGCATATCGCGCATTCTCCGCCCGCGTTTGCGATTTCGCAAGACCCCTCTGTTTGCGGGGCGTTGGAGGCTTCGTAAACCGCCTGCGCAAGCCCGCTTGGAACGGGCTCTTCGATCGATGTCGAAAGCGTGCGCGAATAGGTCGTGGAGCGCGCGTTTGTTGCAAGCAGATTTATTTTCACGCTCTCCACCCCCGCGGAATTTCCGCCGATAAAATATTCGATGTCGGCAGAAATCGAGTCGCGCTCCAGCGAGCAGAGCATCCAGTCCATAATGTTGCCCGAGGTCAGCTCGCGCGGCAGGGTCGAATTGCGGCTTATATTGCGCACGACGAAGCCCGAAATGTCGGGGTTGTTCAAAAACGGGACTTTGCCAGCCCACCAGCTTTGGCTTGAAGTTTGTATCTCCTGCGTCTCGACTTTCTGGTGCTGCGTTTTTTGCGAATACCCGCCCAGCGGAACAGTCAGGACGAGCGAATTTTTTCCGCCGATTGAGGCGTTTTGCGGGTAGACGTCGCGCTCGATTTCCTTGAAATTCGAGCCGTTTACGGTGTTGGTTTTTTCGTAGTTTACGCACACGCTTTCCACTTTCAGGTCGCGCCGCTTTTTAAACGATATGTTTTTTATGGCGAGGCTTGAAATGTCCAATGTTTGCAGGTCGGCTCTCTTTTGGAAAATCAATGCCGGCGTCTGGGCGGAATAGTCGAAATGCGACACGACGTCGGGCAGCCATTTCAGCACCCTCAAGACCGCCTGGGCGCAGGTTATGTCGGCGGTTTCGTCGGCGGGGATTTGCGCCTGGATAGACATCGGCGCAAGCGATATGTTTGCGCCCCGCGCGTTTGCGCAGGCGACGATGTCCTGGATTTGCGCCGCAGCGGAAATCTTTTCGCCGCTTGAATTTTGCCCCAAAATCACCCGCGCGCTCGTTTGCGTCGAAGCCGCCTGCCCGCCCGCGAGGGCC
>JAFXRX010000219.1 GCA_017526045.1 Opitutales bacterium | reverse complement strand
CCGTTTTTTTGCCGACAAACAAGAGGTTGTAAAAATACTCCTCCGCCCCGTTTTTCGACTTGCCAAAAAGCGGCTTCAAGTCAAATCCAACATCTACTTCCGCCGACCCGCCCGGGGCGACGCAAACGGGCTCTAGCTTCTTTTCGGCGACGGCTTTTCCGTTGCAGAGCACTTTCAAAACGAAGTCGAATTCGCTTAGGTTTGTGTCGAAAAATTCGTTTGAAATTTTGAATTTGTTTGGCGAGGAGGCGACGTCCTCAAACTGCGCGTTTTGGTGGACTCTTTTTACCTCGTCAAACTTGCCCGAATAGGTTCTGTCGGCAAAGACAATGCCGTTTAGGCAGAACGCGCCCGCGCTTGGCTTTGTTTTCCAGTCGATGCCCCAGCTTAAAAATTTTTCTCCGGGCTTGCCCTCGCGCGGCAGATAAATCGACTGGTCGACCCAGTCCCACAAATAGCCGCCGTTGAGAGATTCGTCCTTGCGGAACTCGTCCCAAATTTCTTTTAGGTTGCCTGTTGAATTGCCCATGGAGTGCATGTACTCGCAAAATAAAAACGGGCGCGTTTCGTTTTTCATCTGCGTTTGATACCACCTTATCCGCGGCAGCCCGCCGTACATGCCCGAAACAAAATCGGTCGGGCTGTTTAGCCTCTGGTTTTTCAAAGTCAGCGGGTCGCGCATTTCGACTTCCGAATGCACAGGCCGCCCGCCGCCGAACTCGCGCGCAAAGTCGAGCATAACCTGGTGGTTTTTTGTGAAGCGCCACGCGTTCTCGTTGCCCAGGCTCCAAATGACGACGCACAGCACGTTCCTGTCGCGCATCACCATATTGCGCATCCTGTCGAGCGAGACGGGGAAAAACCACTCATGGTCTCCCGGGATTTCGCCGCGCAGGCCGTGCGTTTCAAAATTGTTTTCGTCCATGACTGTTATGCCGAAGCGCGAGCAGAGCATCAAAAATTTGTCGTCGTTTGGATAGTGCGAAGTGCGCACGGCGTTGATGTTGGCCTCCTTCATAAGCTCGGCGTCCTTCAAGAGCCATTTGAAGCCGCACGCCTTGCCCTTGTCGGGCGACCAGTCGTGGCGGTTTGTCCCCTTTATCAAAAACCGCTTGTTGTTTAAATAGCAGGTCTTGCCGCGGATTTCAAATTTCCTGAAAGCGATGTCGGCTGCGACGGCCTCGGCGACTTTCCCGCCCTCCGAAATTTCCAGGACGAGCGTGTACAAATTCGGCTTGTCGGGCGACCACAGCTTGAAGTTTTTTGCAACCCCGCGGATTTTCGCCCTGCCGTTTTTGGCGTCCGCAACTTCCCTAAAAATCGCATTGTCGTTTTGGTCGGCGATGACTGCCGATATTTCGCATTTTGCATCGCGGTTTAGGAATGCCTCAATCTCTATCTGCGCCTCGTCCAAATTTCCGTTGAGGGAAATGCTTGCAAAGTAGTCGCGCAAGTAGATTTGCGGGCGGCTTAGCAAAACGACGTCCCTGAAAATCCCCATCGTGTGCGGCATATCCTGCATTTCGAAATAAGAGCCCGTCGTGTTTTTGAAGACTTCGACTGCGAGCGAATTTTTGCCGCTTTTTAAAAACTTTGTGATGTCGAATTCCGCGGGGGTGAAACTGTCCTCGCTGTATCCGGCTTTTTCGCCGTTTACATAAAGGAAAAACCCCGTGCGCACGCCGTTAAAGCGGATGATTGTGCGGCGGCTCTTCCAGTCTTGCGGCAAAACAAAAGACGTCCTGTAAACCGCCTTTTGGCGGTGCATTTCAGGCACGAACGGGCTTCGCTCCGCCTTCGACATTTCCTCGCCCTTTTCCTTGCTGAAGCCTTTGAGCCACCTGCCGGATTTGTCGAAAAACATTTCGAGGGTTATGTTGTCGTAAAAAATCGTGTCGTATCCGCAAGCCTGCCAAGTGTTTGGCACTTCGATTTCCGCCCAAGACGAGTCGTCGAAATTCGCCTTGAAAAATTCGGGCTTCACCTGCGAGGGATCTTCGGCGAAAAAGAATTTCCACTTGCCGTTTAAGACCTTCGCCCTCTCCGTTTTTTCGTACAAATTTTCAATCCCCTCAAAATCGAGGTAAAACGGGACTTTTGAAGAGTCGGCATAGGGCACGAAGAAGGCGCGCGCGGGCTCCTTGTTTATGCGGAAAATAGAGATGTCGTTGAAGGCGTTTTGAGCCTCGGGCGAATTTATGCCGACTTGCTTTTGCTCCGCCGAGGCGCAATTCAAAGCCGCGCAAATTACGGAACTTAAAATCAAAAAAAGCTTAATTTTCTTCATAAAATAGGTTTTTGTAAAATTTTTGTCTATCATAAATCCGCGCTATTTTTCAACCGCAAAGAGGCTTTGGCAATTTTTAAACGCCGCTTTTTTGAACTGCTCGGAGGAAAGCGGCAACGCTTCGAGCCTTGCAAGCGAGCCTTCCGCGTCCCCTCCCGAAGCGAAGAGAAATTGCGAAATATTCGCATAGCTTTTTGCGAACTCGAAAACTTCCCTCTCAATGCCGCAATCTACCAAATAAAATATTCCATCCGAAAATTCGCGCGCCTTGCCCGACGCCGCAAGGCTTGAAATTGCGGCAATTCCGCAGTTCGGCAAAACTATTTTAAGCCCCGCGAATTTTTTGAACAAATCATTTTCCAAAATTTCCAAGACAGCCCTGGCGATTTCCAAATCCGCAATTTCCCGCGCGAATTTTCCGCCGCCCTGACGCGCAAAAATGTAAACAGGCTTGCCGCAAAGCGCGGATTTTTCAAGCACTTGCAAAAACTCTCCGCCCGAAACGTCCGCGCCTTTTGCAATTCTTGCGCAAACCGCGGCGCATTTGGGGTTTTGCAAAATTTCTCCCAAATATTTTTGGTATTTTTTATCCAATGGAATTTCCGCGCAGAATTTGGCATTTTGCGAATTTTTGCAAAACGCGGCAAGCCCGGCGTTTTTTGCAATAACTTCCTCCGCGCCCGCAGCCCCGCCCGAGACGTCGCCCACAACGCTGAAACTAAACGCCGCCGCGCTTTTTGCGGAGCCGAATGCGTCGCAAATTTGCAGGCCTCCCGCGACGTTGCCGCGCGCCCTGCTCATTGTTTCGCGCGTGTCAATGGGCCTGCGCTTCAGCGCGAAGGCCGGGTTTGCAAACGCGGCGGCAGCCGAGGCGGCCGCGAGTTTTTTTAAAAAATTGCGCCTTGAAAAGTTTTCCATGCAAAAAAATCGGTTTGTTTTTATTTTTTAAATTGATAGCGCAAAAACGGGCATTATCAAGCCAATTTGCGCCGCGCCGCAAAACTGCCCGCAAAAAGAAATTGCGATTTTTTTGGTTGCCAAAATTTGAAATTTTGCAATTATTGAACCTTAAATTTTTACAGGCATCTAACGCAAATTTCACAAAACTTAAAATTATGGAAGAAAAAACATTAGTAGGAAACGTGCTCGTCGCGCAGTCAGGCGGGCCGACGGCGGTAATCAACGCGAGCTTGGCGGGCGTTGTAACAGAGGCATTGAACCACGAATGCATCGAAGAAATCTACGGCGGCCTCAACGGCGTCGAGGGAATTTTAAAAGAACAGCTCATCGACCTTGCGCAGGAGTCGCAGCAGAACATCCGCGGCCTGCGCTACACCCCGGGCTCGGCTCTGGGCACATGCCGCTACAAGCTGACCAAGGAAAAGGATTTCGCAAGGCTCATCGAAGTCTGCAAGGCGCACAACATCCGCTACTTCTTCTACATCGGCGGCAACGACTCGCAGGACTCCGCCAATAAAATTTCGCGCTGCGCCGAAGAGCAGAACTACGAAATGCGCGTAATCGGCATCCCCAAAACAATCGACAACGACCTGCCGATGACCGACCACTGCCCGGGCTACGGCAGCGTGGTAAAATACCTCTGCACGCAAATCCGCGAGCTTGCAGCCGACCATGAAGGCATGGGGCAGCACGACTTGGTTTCCATCGTCGAAGTCATGGGCAGAAACGCGGGCTGGATTGCCGCGGGCACTGCAATCGCAAAGCGCAAGAACCAGATGGACGACCCTCCGCACATGATTTTGCTGCCGGAAGTCGCCTTCAACCCCGAAGCATTTATTAACGAAGTGCAGGCGTGCCTGCAAAAGAATAAATACTGCCTCGTCGTGGCAAGCGAAGGCATCAAAGACGCCAACGGCAACTACGTCGCAGCCTCAGAAGGCAAGCTCGACAACTTCGGGCACGCCCAGCTCGGCGGCGTCGGCGACTACCTGCAAAACCTCGTCCAGACCTCCCTTTCGGGCGTCAAGGCGCGCTCCTGCAAATTCGGGCACGCCCAGCGCGCGGGCGCGCATTGCGCCTCCTTGGCGGACTCCAACGAAGCGTTCATGTGCGGGCAGGAAGCGGTAAAGGCTGCGGTAAACGGCGAGACGGGCGTAATGGTCGCCCTCGTTCGCGGCGACACCGACAAGTATTCCTGCGAAACCGCATTGGTTGACCTCAACGAAGTCGCAAACGTCGAAAAGACTTTCCCCGAAAATTGGATTGGAGAGGACAAGATGTCGATAAGCTACCAGTTTACGCGCTACATTTTGCCGCTTATCCAGGGAGAGGTCAAAGTTCCGTTTGAAAACGGCCTGCCCGCCTACGTAAGGCTTGCAAACAATATGGTCGAGCAGCTTTTGCCGCCGTACGAACTCTAAAAAATAATCCAAAATTTTCGGCGTCGGGGCAGCAAAAAGTTCCGGCGCTTAACATTTGAAAAAAGATGAAAAGAACACATACCTGCAACGAATTAAGGCTCGCCGACGCGGGCAAAGAGGCAATGCTCATCGGCTGGGTCGAATCTCTGCGCGACCACGGCGGCGTGCAATTCTTGGACTTGCGCGACCGCGAAGGCATCACGCAAATAGTATTCCACCCCGAAAAGAAGGAGCTTTTTGAACAGGTGCAGAAACTGCGCAGCGAAAGCGTCATACAAGTTTCGGGCAAAGTCTGCAAGCGCGAAGAAGGCACGGCGAACAAGAATTTGCCCACCGGCGACATCGAGCTCGACGCGGAGCAAATGACAATCCACAACATCTGCGAAGTCCTGCCCTTCCCCCTCGACGAAAACTCCGACAAGGTAAACGAGGACTTGCGCCTGCAATACCGCTTCCTCGACCTCAGAAGGCCGAGAAACCTGAATTTGCTGAGAATGCGCCACAAGGCGTCAAAGGCCATCCGCGACTATCTCGACTCGCAAAACTTCACCGAAGTCGAAACTCCCGCGCTTTTCAAGAGCACTCCCGAAGGCGCGCGCGAATTTTTGGTGCCCAGCCGCCTCAACCCCGGCTGCTTCTACGCATTGAGCCAGTCGCCGCAGCAGTACAAGCAAATGCTGATGGTTGCGGGCATCGAGCGCTACTACCAAATGGCGCGCTGCTTCCGCGACGAAGACCTGCGCGCAGACCGCCAGCCGGAATTTACGCAGGTCGACATCGAGCTTAGCTTCGTCGACAGGGAAGACATGTACTCCCTCATCGAAAACATGCTCAAAAAAGTCTGGAAGGAAGTTTTGGATATCGACATCCCAACTCCCTTCCCGCGCATGGGCTATTACGAGGCGATGAACCGCTACGGCGTCGACAAGCCCGACACGCGCTTCGAGCTTGAAATCCGCGACTTCACCGAAGTTTTCAAGAACTCGCAGTTCAAGGTATTTGCCTCCATTGCAAATTCCGAAGGCGGCGCGATTAAGGCGTTCAACGCAAAGGGCCTTGCAGACCTTACGCAGGGCGAATTGAAAGGCCTTGAAGACATCGCAAAAACTCTCGGCGCAAAAGGCCTCGCGTTTATCAAGGCGGAAAACGGCGCATGGAAAAGCCCGATATTAAAATTCCTCTCGCAGGACGAGCAGGACGCGCTCAAAACAACGCTCAACATCGAAGACGGCGACATCGTGTTCTTTGCGGCGTCGAAGTGGGAGCAGGCTTGCGCGATTATGGGCAGAATTCGCCTCGAAGCCGCAAAGCTTTTGCAAAAGCGCGGCAAGATTGAAATTCCCGCCAACAAATTCAACTTCCTCTGGGTAATCGAATTCCCGCTGATGCTCTGGGACGAAGAACAGGGCAGATACGTTTCAGCCCACCACCCGTTCACATCCCCCGTTCCCGAAGACGTCCCCCTGCTTTTGACCGACCCCTTGAAGGTTCGCGGCCAGCACTACGACATCGTCCTAAACGGCATAGAGCTCGGCGGCGGCTCAATCCGCATCCACCAGCCCGAAGTCCAGGAAATGGTGTTCAAGGACGTTCTTAAAATCCCCGCCGACATCGTCGAATCTCGCTTCGGCTATATGCTAAACGCCTTCAAATTCGGCGCGCCCCCGCACGGCGGCATCGCGCTCGGCTTCGACAGGCTCGTGGCAATTCTAACGAACCGCCCGAGCATACGCGACATCGTCGCCTTCCCCAAGACGCAAAAGGGGCAGGACTTGATGGCGCAGTCGCCCTCGGCGGTGACGGAAAAGCAGCTCAAAGCCCTGTTTATTTCCGCAAACCCGCCCGACAAGGCGTAAGGAAAAAGCGCCGACCTTGCAATTAAAAATCCGCAGCTTAACGCCGTCGGATTTTTTTCTGTTATT
>JAFXRX010000218.1 GCA_017526045.1 Opitutales bacterium | reverse complement strand
CGCACAATCGACATCGACATAATTTTTTACGACGACATTAAAATGCAAACGCCCGCGCTTGAAATCCCGCATCCGCGCTGGAGCGGCAGGGACTTTGTGATAACGCCGCTTCTGGACTTGCGCGACGGCGGGGAGTTCGACTCCCAAAAGTTTGCTTTTGTGAAAAATTTTTTGAAGGATAAAAGGCGAAAATTCGAACCCGTTAAAGACTATGAGCGAAGGTAAATTATATTTGGTCGCAACCCCGATAGGCAATCTCTCGGACATCTCCGAGCGAGCCGCGCAGGCTTTGCGCGAATGCGACATTGTCGCCTGCGAGGATACCCGCAACGCCTCCACAATCCTCAAAAAAATAGGGGCGCAGAAGGATATGGTTGTCTATGAGGACAGCCGCGAGACGCGCGTTGCGCCCGAGCTTTTGGAGCGGCTCAAATCCGGCGAAAAAATCGCGCTCATATCCGACGCGGGAATGCCCTGCATCTCCGACCCGGGCTTTAGGATTGTGCGCCTTTGCAGGAAAGAGGGCATCGACATCGTGCCCGTTCCGGGGGCTTCTGCTTTTACGGCGGCTCTGGCGGCTTCGGGGCTGCCCACAAACGGGTTTTTGTTTGTCGGCTTTCTGCCCGCAAAGAGCGCGGCGCGAAAGGCGTTTTTTGAAAAGTACAAGGACTTCGACTTTACCTTGTGCTTTTACGAGTCTACGCACCGCATAGAAAAATTTGTGGACGACGCCCTTGAAGTTCTCGGCGCGGAGCGCGTCATATGCGTTGCAAAGGAGATAACGAAACTGCACGAAAGATTTTTTACGGGCACAATCGCGCAGGTAAAAGAGGAGCTTTCAAAATCGAACACCAAAGGAGAGTTCGTCGTCCTTGTCGCCCCGAAAGATTTTGAATTGTAAAAATGAAAGACGAAAAAATTTTTTTGATTGCGGCTATTGTTTTTTTCCTGCTTGAAATTGCAATGCCCCCGATTTTTGCATGGCTTAAAAATCGCATTGGCAAGTACGCCTTAACGGCGGTTTTGAGCGCGTTTTTTACCATTGTTTATTTTGCGTGCGGCGTGCTTATGTTATTATCTTTTGGCGGCGTTTTTTGCGATGTTTGCCTGGTTTTGCTTGCGCTGCTTTCATTCGCCGCGCTTTATAAAATTTTCAAAAATATTTTGCGCGGCGGCGAAGACGGAGAATTAAAAACGGCGGTTGCCCAGTGGTTTGCAATGCTTTGCATCGCGGCGTTTCTTATAATGTTCTTCGGCAACTTTTACAAATAGCGCGCGGGCGTTATTTGTATATTGCCCCTCCCAAAAGGATATTGCCGCTGTATAGGGCGAGCACTTGCCCGCTTGCTATCGCCCGCTGGGGCTCGGCAAATTCTACTGTCGCCTCGCCGCCCCCGCGCGGGATGAAACGGCATTTTACCAATCCGTCGCGGTAGCGCACCCGCGCGAGAATTTCCGCCTCTTTGTTAAGCTCTCTGTTTATCCAGTTGAGCCCCTCGACTTCGACGCGGCTCTTCCACAAGTCGGGCTGCGAGGGCGAGTCGAAGTCGACGCGCAGCATGTTGTTTTCGAAATCTTTTGCCACCACGACGTAGTTTTTGTTGTCGGCGTTCGACGGCACGCCTATGCCTTTGCGCTGGCCTATTGTGTAGTTGAAAAGCCCCTTGTGCCGCCCGACTTTTTTGCCTTGCGCGTTGACTATGTCGCCCGGCTTTTCCTCGATGAACTGCCGCAAAAAATCCTGTATTTTTATTTTGCCCAAAAAGCAGATGCCCTGGCTGTCCTTTTTGTCGCAGTTTGGCAGCCCGTTCATTTTCGCGATTTCCCTGACTTCGCTTTTTAGAAGCGAGCCTATCGGAAAGCTTGCGGCGGCGAGCTGCGCCTTGGTTATCATCGCCAGAAAGTACGACTGGTCTTTGCTTGGGTCTGCGCCCATGACAAGGTCTTTTGTGCCGTCGAAATTTTCGACGCTTGCGCAGTAGTGCCCCGTCGCCACGACATCGCAGCCGCGCGATTTTGCAAAGTCCAAAAACTTGCCGAACTTCATTCTGCGGTTGCACATGACGTCGGGGTTTGGCGTCTGCCCGCGCTTGTAGCCTTCGACCATATATTCGACGATTTGCTCGCGGTACTCTTTTATGAAATCGACGACTTCGAAATCTATGCCGATTTTTTTTGCGCACGCCTCCGCGTCGATGATGT
>JAFXRX010000217.1 GCA_017526045.1 Opitutales bacterium | reverse complement strand
GGCTGCTCGAAGGGCTCAAAAGACATTCTGCCTTTCATGATGTCCGACGGCTTCCCCGCAACGGCATGCGCAATAAACAAGCTCAACATGCAGCGCAACAATTTCTCCGAAGAGGAAATCAACTTGGCGTTCTTCGCGTTCAAGACGATTTACCGCAAGGGGCTTTCGCGCAAACACGCAATCGAAACTCTCGCCGAACACCCGCAGGCGGAGACTTCGCGCGTCTTGAAGTCGATTATAAAATTCGGCCGCGAACCCACCGCAAGAGGTTTTTAACCGCGCTTTTTGCAAAAAAAGTTTTTCCAAACTTAAAAACAAAAAATCCGCAATCTTTTTTTATTGCGGATTTTTTGCTGTATGTTCACGACTTTTTTAGTCCGAGACCAAAATTTTCTATTTTAAATTTTTGATAATATTGACCTTTTTTTAAAATAGAAATTTCCTTTTTTCCCGCGCTTACATCCCGCCTAAAACCACGTCCGACAGAAAAAACTCAGGCTTCAAGGAGGGGAAGGGAGAGGCTACTTGTTTTGCGGCTCTTCGGGGGAGGTTTGAGCTTGCGTCGGATTTTTGTTCGCGTCGGCGGGCGGGGGCGTTTCTTGCCCGGAGGGCTTGGCGGCGTCTTGTTCCGAAGGCTTGGCATCTGCTTGCGCGTTTGCCGCGGTGTCGGGCTTTTTCTCTTCTGCTTTGTTATCGTCATCCGCTTTTTTTGCGTCGGCCACATTGGGGGTTGCGTCAGCTTTTTTGGCGTCGTCAGATTTTGAAGCGCCATCGCACGAAGTTTCGGCGGGAATTTCCTTGCCGTCCGCTTTTTTTGCAGCGCTTTCAGCGGTGCGGCTTTCTTTAATCTCACTTATCCTTTTTTCAGCTTCTGTTTTCAAAATTTCAAGGGCGTTTTCTGGCGGATTTTTCATCGAAACGCCGCATACCAAAACATCGACGAGGGCTTGTTTTTGCCCCAAAACTCTCACCACAGCTTCGGATTCTAAATACATGTGATTTTCGTTTATAAATTTCGCAAGCTCTTTGTCTTTTACGGCAAACTCCTCGAGTTTTGGGTATTTGGAAATCTCGATTTTGATTTTATAGGCGCTGTCGTATTTCCGGTGCAGCTCTGCGGCGCACGTCTCCTCCGCGCCGTATTTTTTTGCCATGTACTGGTCGTGGACAATTTTTAACGGAAAGAAAAATTGCAGGGCAAGCGCAATCAAAAACGCGGTAAAAATCAGTTTCTTTTTCATAAAATCACTCCCTGTTTTTTAGAATTTTGCTAAAAATTACATTGATTGCCAGAATTACAAGCCCGACGCAAACGAGGGTTCTCGAAGCGGAGAGCGTGTTTGCCTGAGAATTGAAAAATTTTTGCAAAGCCCACGAGGCAAGCAGCAGCGAACCGCAGTTAAGCAGAGCGAAATTTCTGCGCAAAAAGCCCGAGACAAAGAAGGCGAACGCGCAGACAAACACGAATGCCGACGCCGCAAGCGCGAACGCGTTTGCGCATTTTTCAACGGGGCAGAAATTGACTATCGCAACAAACGCAAACGCAAGCGTTGGCATCAGGCAAAACGCCTTGCTTGATTCCGCGCAAAAGAACGTTTTTAGGAATTTTAAAAAGGCGTAAATAATAAAGCCGTAAAAGCCGATTAGCGCAAGCTTGCCGCAAACGTTTGCGCCAAGAAAATTCGAAAGCGCAAATACCGGCAACTCATTTGGCGAATGTATTTCGGGCGCGCCAAATATCAGAATTAAAACGAAAATCCACGGAACGATTGTCGGAATTAGATTTGATTTTCCCTTCGCGTAGTCCAAAAACGGGATTGTCGCCGCAAGCGAAAGCCCCGT